>JAGLTP010000235.1 GCA_023135215.1 Candidatus Heimdallarchaeota archaeon | reverse complement strand
AAAAACAAAAAAGCAATTCAAGTCGCTTAAATTCTTCCTTTTAACCAAGAATCAACTGTTTCAAACAACTGATATCTCCCTGCATCTTTGGGAATTACATGACCACCCTTTTCAATCCAAACTAGTTGTTTGTCTGATGTGTTGACATTATTGAGAATCCACTTTGCTTGTTTTTCTAGTACACTAAGATCTTTCTTGCCTTGTATAACCAAGATGGGAACTTGTATGTTTTTCACTTGTTTCTTAGTTTCTTTCAGCATTTTATATAATTCACTAACACTCTTTATTGGATAATGTTCGTAGCTTTTGTGGGTAGATAAAGCTTCCAAATCCTCCCATCCACTTTCTTCATTTTTATACCTAGGATAGACATAATGAGCAAATGGAATCGATAAAAGGTGCATACGCCAATCTGGTGCTCTGTATACTGCTGCTAAAGTGATAATCCCGGAAAGATCATTGTTTTTTGCTCCTAAAAGTAAGGTTATAGTTCCTCCCATAGATAACCCAGAAACGAAAACTTTCTTACACTCATTTTTTAGTTCATCCAAGTTTAATTGAGCAAAATCTATCCAATCAGTCCATTTTTTAGTAGTTAAGTCTTCTTCTGTCGTTTCATGTCCTGGAAGCGTGATATTTCTAACTGTGAAACCTTTCTCTGTTAAAAATTCTTCAAAAGGAATCATTTCAAAATGGGTTCCTGTAAAACCATGAATGAGTAAAAAGCCTATTTGTTCATTAGAAAACATTAGAATCGTGCTCTAATTCTAAATTTTTTTAATTATTTAAAAGCATTATATTTAGAGAGCGTTTATCAGAAAAATTCAAGAAGAGGTTAGATAAATTACTCTTGTGTTAGATTATTTGTGGTTTTGGTCATTGATCGTATTCCTTTCTGCTGTGTTAATCGTATGGTTAATGTTTTCTATATATAGAGGAATAAGACATGAAGTATTTCTAGTTGTAGGCTTTGTTTTCTTGGTTATAGCCATGAGTGTTCCGGAAACTGCAGGTAGTTATGGTAGACTAGATTATTACACTCTAATTTCCATAATTCTGGCATCAATTGGATTTACATCTATTTTGGTGGGTGCTCTTTCTTCTGGAAGAAGATGGGAAATAAGAAAAGGAACAGCAAATCTTAATAAATTCACGAATTTGTTGTTTTTTGCCTATTTTAGACATCCTATAACCCTTGGATGCATATTTATCTCACTTTCTGTTATCTTTTTAATTAGTTCAATAGTCTCCAATGTTCTAGCAATTGTTGCTATTTTGTCTTTTGTCTTATCCTCATTTGAGAGAGATGTTTTTTTACAGAAAGCTTATGGGTATCCATACAGGCTTTACATGAAAAAAGTTCCAAGATTCAATATACTTCATGGAATTTTAAGATCGATACTAGTTAGAGAAAAAGAAATTGAATCCGAAGTATGATTCCTAGAAAAAATTATTTTGTTTTTTTATACAAAATTAAAAATATAGAGATTAGTATGTAAATACTTAGATGTTAATATGAAGAAATTCTACTAAAAGGAGAAGAAATAATAAAAACTACCCTATTTATTTTGTACTAATGAAAGAGAAGATTGAGTTCATAACAACTCAGAAAGAACCAGAGTTTAAAATCCGTTTAGCGAAATTCCCTTCTTTGAATGAAAAATATGATCATAGAAATATAATAATCATACCGGGATGGTTGAGTGCAATAGATAATTTCACTCCAATGGCTAAAGCTTTACAAAATTACAGTAATGTCATAATCTATGAACCCAGAGGTTTTGGAAAATCTATTACTACTCATAAGAAAGGTTACTTCAATTCTGAAGAATATAATCTGGAATTATCAAAAGTAATTGAATATCTTGGTTTGAAGAATAAGGAATTCATCATTCTGGGAAGCTGTTCCGGGGGTTCTCAATCATTTACCCATTATTTAGATGGTGAAGGATCTAAACCTAGAGCTTTAGTAATTTTCCACCCTCAAGAATTTTACAATACTCCCTTTTTTGTACCAATTCTTGGTTGGTTTCCAACATTTTTTATGACCTTTGTTCAGAAGATGATTATAGTATTCTACAGATTTTATCTAAAGATTCGAAGAACAGGAGAATCTGCAACTGTAACCTGGGCAGCCGATAGATTAAAGAAAAACGATGACTGGAGTCTTCGTCGTTATGTTATAGAGTTTATAGTTAAGTATGATATTCGAGATAGACAAAAAGAGATTGATATTCCTATTCAAATGATTGTTGCGAAAAAAGATCATTTTGTGGATCCTGAAAAGTCTAAGAAATTCTTACATCATAACGATTCAGAAATTATTGAGATTCAAACTGAGATGCACAGAGTACACGAAAAAAAAGAAGATGAAATAGCTAAAAGTATGAACGATTTCTTGACTAAATTATCATATTGAGATACATTGTTAATCAAACTAATTACAGGTTTTTGTTATCAAAAATTGGTACTAGAGACAAAATTATGGTTTTCTTTCCTGTATGAGTACCTACTAAAGGTGTTGCAATTGTAATGTATTCATTACGTATCTTCAGTTTATCACCAATTTTTTCTCTCAATTTATTGGCACCTGTAGGATTTCCAACATGTGATATAACCATATCAAAAACCAGATCCCTATTGACACGTTTTAAGGCAGCATTCAATATCCGTTTTAGCATTTGATTTTCAGTAAAAAAACCAGGAAACTTCGGTTGAAGAACTTTCTTTTCTTCAAGTACTAAAATTGGTTTGATTCTTAAGAATTTTGTAGTATTAAGGATGAATTTTGATTTCAATCTTCCAGATTTATATATATTATCAAAAGTATGAAAACCAGCACACAAAAGTGATTCATTTTTCATCCGAGAAACTATATCTTTTATTTCTTCTACCGTGTATCCTTTGTTTGCTAATTCCGTTATAATCAATGCAATTAAACCTTCAACTCCAGAAGCAGAATCGGAATTTATTAAAATTACCTTATTACCTATTTTTTTAGCTGCTATTGTAGCGGAAGAATGGGTTGCACTCAGTTCTTTTGATACAGTTACACAAAAGATAAAATCGTATTTCTGCTTGTGAATGAATTTTTCAAAAATGTCATAAAAACTTGCTGGATCTGGAGCAGCTGTAGTTGGAATCTCCTCTAATCTTTCAAGAATTTCATAATATTCCTCGAAAGAAATTTCTTTTCCGAGTCGAAGTGCTTTGTCTTCAAAAGAAACTATTTGTGATATTATTTCTATTTCCTTATCCCTTATTACTTCTAAGGGTAGGTCAGCGCATGTATCAGTTATTACTTTTATTTTCAAATGTATCTAAGTTTAATATTCTTATATAGCCAAAAATTTTACTAATTGTCACAAATTAATTGATTAAACTCAATTTTATCAATGTGAATTAACTAATCTGATGAAGGTATTAAACTAATTATTATTGTTCCCTCTCCTGTATTTGTTCCGATTATAGGTGAGCAATCTGTAATGTAATCTTCTTTTATCTTCAGCTTTTTCTTTATTAGATTTGTAACACTTTTAGCTCCTTTAATATTCTCAACGTTGGAAATTATCATATCATAGGATTTCTCTTTTTTTGCTCTTGAGATAATAATATTTGCTAATCTTCTCTCCATGTGAGATTTGAAAAAGAATCCAGGAACAACAGAAACTAACTCTCCTGGTCTTTCCATTATAGCTATCGGCTTAATTCCAATGAGTTTTGTTAAATATAATACACTTTTTGATTTTAATCTTCCAGATTTGTAGACATTTTCAAGTGTAAAAAAACCTACATCTAGGATGTATTCATTTCTGAGAATAGTGAAAATCTCAAGTATTTCTTTTATTGTTTTATTTTCACTCAGAAGTTTAACCGCACGTAGCACAAACAGACCTTGCACACCAGAAGCTGACTCTGTATTAAAAATAGTAATTTTATCCTTATATTTCTTAGCTGCTATTCTTGCAGGATTTATTGTTGAGGATAATTTTTCTGAAATTGCAATATATAATATGTGATCATAATTCTTAGCTTCTAAACTCTCTTTGAAAACATTATCAAAATCTTGTGGTGTGGGTGTTGCATTCTTTGGCATTTCATTCATGTTTCTTAGTCGTTCATAGTATTCCTTCACAGAGATTCCTATGCCTATTTTCCATGCTTGATTTTCAAAATGAACCGAATGAGGAATAATACCAATGTCAAATTTTTCAATAAAATCCAATGGGAAATCTGCAGCTGAATCTGTTACGACTCTTACTTTCATTTGCGCAAAAAACATCGATAATGTATAAGTATTTACATTGTAACCTTTTCCAGATTCTATAATTAAGATTACATAACATAGTTTGTACAAGCGTTTTATAAGATTCAATTGATTCCTAAAATAAAACTAAGTTAAGCCTTTCATGTTTCAATCAAGTGAAGGAATTAAAGATATAAGAAGCGTTTTCATGCCTGTATTTGTTCCAATAATAGGTGAAGCATCAGCAATAAAGAAATTCTTTATTTGGATTTTCTTCTTTATTTTTTTAGCTATTCTTTCAGCTCCTTCTAGATTCTCTACATGAGAAATTATCATATTGTAAGTTACGTTTGGTTGTGCTTTTTTTATTACTAAAGATTTTAATCTTTTTTCTAAATGGAAACCAAAGAAAAATCCTGGGATTTTAGAAGTTATGTTTCCTGGTTTTTCCATAACTGCAGTTGGTTTAATCTTAATAATCTTTGTAAGGTATAAAATCAACTTTGAATCTAATCTCCCTGATTTATAGACATTATCAAGTGTATAAAAACCTACAACAAGTATATAATTTTCTTTTAGTTTCTCTATTTCCTCTAGTATTTGGTTTATTGGTACTTTTATTTCCAGTAATTTTAAAATTGTAATAATTATTAGTCCCTGAACCCCAGAGGCTGCTTCTGTATAAACTATAGTTATCTTATCACCAAATTCTCTTGCAGCTAATCGAGCAACATTTGCAACTGAAGAAACAACCTCAGACACAGCAACATAAATTAGATGATCATACTTGTTGGTTTCCAAGTTGGATTGGAAAACATCATGAAAATCTCGTAGTGAAGGTGGAGCATTCTTTGGAATCGTTTCAATTTTTTCAATTTGTTTATAATACTCTTTTACAGAAATACCAACTCCAATCTTAAATACTTCCTCTCCAAAAGAAACAGTGTGTGGAACAAAATCAATGTCATAATTTTCTATGAATTCGATGGGTAAATCAACCGCTGAATCAGTTATGATTTTAACCTTCATCAGTATACAATGAAATCATTTGTGTATAAGATTTTACCGTATTTTCATTACAAGATATTAGAATTAGACTTATAAAAATTTAAAAAACATGGATTCTATCTTTCTCTGTCTAATTATGAATACTAAAGAAATTGTTGATTGTGCAATGGGAAGAATCAAATCTGATATTGTCCTATTAAACAGTCTAGTTGTAAATACTTACACAAAGGAGATAATAGATGCTGATGTTGCAATCTATAAAGACAGAATTGTTCATGTTGGAAAGAATATTAATGATCTAATTGGAGAAAACACTAGAATTATAGACATTGAAGGGTCAATTATTTGTCCTGGTTTGATTGAATCGCATGTGCATATTGAATCATCGATGTTAACTCTTAGTAGGTTCACAGAAGCTATCGTTCCCCATGGAACCACAACAGCAGTTATTGATCCTCATGAGCTAGCAAATGTTTCTGGTATTGAAGGATTGGAGATTCTAGTTGATGAAGTAAGAAATTCCCCCATTAGCTATTTAATAGAAGTACCCTCTTGTGTTCCTTCTTTGCCAGGATTTGAAACTTCAGGTGCTACGATAAACGCAGAACAAGTCAAACAACTAATGATTAGAGATGAATTCTTTGCATTAGCCGAAATGATGAATTATCCTGGAGTTTTCTTGGGACTTGAAGAAGTAACAACTAAAATCGATGCAGCTAAAAAAGCAGATAAAATTATTGAGGGTCATGCACCTCTTCTAAAGGGAAAGGAACTCCAAGCGTATGTTGCTGCTG
>JAGLTP010000234.1 GCA_023135215.1 Candidatus Heimdallarchaeota archaeon | reverse complement strand
ATTCCAGCCAGAAAAATCACTGTTTCAATTCCTTCGCGTAGAACAGAGATGAATGCTAAACTTATTATTCCTAATCTTTGCTGACTTTTGATTGATTGCTCAATTCTCGATTCCAGTTTATCTTGTATATCTCTTCCTGTTCTTCTCATCCAAACAATCATCCACGAAAGGAGAATTGCAGCGAAAATCATTGAGAAACCTTCTATTATCTCTTCATATTGTTCAAATCCACCTAAAAGATAATTGAAAGCAAATGCAGCCCCTATTGAGACAATTAATCCTATAGCTGTTCCTATCCAGATATCTTTCCTTAATTTCTTCTGCTCAATTTTGATTACATAAACCAACAGAATTCCTATAATTAATGCTGCTTCAATTGTTTCTCTAAGAGTTATTAGAAAACTTACAACGCTGAACATTACGAAATCTCCCAAGGAATGATATTTGTCTTGTTGAAAGCTTCCAAACTTTGTTTTAAATTCTTGGATTTACCAAAAATTGATAAGAAAATCACAAATCTACTAGTAAGTTTTATCAATGATTTCTTTTTATTGGTCTTAGTGATGTATTATGTCTCAGGATGTTAAGTATGAAGTAAAAAAATATTCACCTATTCGTCAAATACTTGGTGATTTCAATGATGAAGCAGCTAGAATGCCTCATGTAATGGGTTTGCTCGAGATAGATGTAACTGATGCTCGAAGAATCATCAAGGAAGTTGAAGATAGAGAAGGACTAAGACTTTCTCTTACAGGATGGATAGCTAAGTGTGTAGGAGATGCAGTAAATGAGAATAAGCGACTGAACTCCTTTTTAAAAGGGAGAACCAAAATAATTGTCTTTGAGAATGTTGACATTAGTATAATGATTGAGATTAAGAATGAGAAGGGTCAGTATGTTCCTTACAATTATATAATTAGGAAAGTTGAAACAAAAAGTGTTAGAGAGATTACAGAAGAGATTCGTTTAGTCCAGGAGAAAAAAATTGCAGAAAAAGATCAAGTGCGAGGAAGATCTTCTTTTGCTCTTAATCTCTATAGGTTTGTTCCTCTATTTATTAGAAGAATGATTATGAGAAAATTGCTGAAAAACCCATTTTATGTTCAAAAGACTGCTGGTACTGTCGGATTAACAACTGTTGGAATGTTTATTAAAAAAGTCGGTGGATGGGCAGTTCCTTATGCTATCAAAACATTAAGCGTAGCTGTTGCTGGTATTAAAGAAAAACCAGCTGTTGTTAATGGCAAAATCGTAAAGAGAGAGATTGCTAACGTAACTTTCTTAGTAAATCATAATTTAGTGGATGGAGCACCAACAACAAGGTTTATTGCAAGAGTTGTGGATATAATGGAAAGCGCTCATGGTCTAGAAGAATTTGTAATAAGCTAGCTTCTGAACACTCAGTATATTCACAACTTATATCCTTTATACAGAGCTCTAAAAATCTCTTCCCTTGATCCTCCATGCTTCGTGATAATATCAGAAATTATTGCTGAAAGCAGTTGAATCTCCTTTGCATCAAAACCATTCTCTTCTAAATTATCTTGTAATTTTCTCATTGCTGTAAATTTGTTGATTCCAAGATCTATTCTATCCTTGTAAAATTCCTTAATTTCATCTAGGAGGTAACTCATCGGTTTCACTAAAGGTTAGTAATTTAGAATTTAAAATATATTGTTAGAGGAAAGAAAAAAAGTGAGTATTAGGTGGTTGTTCTTGCTACAATATTCTTGAACCAATCCGGCATTATATACCCTAGATATCCAAGTCCAAGACTTATGGCTGCCAAAGTAAAACCGATATAGTATAAAGGTGAATAGCCTTGAGAAAATGCTGCAACATTCGCAACCAGGATTGTGTCTCCAACTAAAGTAACAAACATTAAAATTAGACAAACACCAAAAGAGCCAATTAAATGAAAACCAACCTTAGGCAATCTATCAGTGTTTAGAACTCCTTCTCTTATTCCAAAATAAGCTAATAGTCCGTAACTGAGTATTGAAATTATTCCATAATAATAGAGAACAAAGGTTGATTCTCTCAATTTACCAAAACTTGGATCTGCAACCCATTCAGTTATTTTTGGAATAATTAAACCTATTACTACTCCGTAGAACAAACTAAATGGTAAGATGAAGTCTGTTCCCTTATGAAAGAATACAGAATCCATGAAAGCTATAATAAAGCAATTTGCGATTGCCAAAAAGACATAACTTAACAGAGTGCAGATGTCGGTAAAACTCCTATCCATATAATCAATATTGACTAATATAAATCCCAGCCATCGACCTAAAGTGTCTACAAGCAATGCAACTGAAAAGAAAGTGAATGTTAACCCCAGATACATTACTGGTTTCTTTTTTCTCTCTACATATTTCTTCCACAGAAAAAATGTTATTAAACATAATGCTACAACAACTAGAAATTCATAAATCACTGCTGAAATTGGAATTTTGTTTCTCCACAACATAGCCATATTTATCACCACAAAGAATCGGATGCGATTTTTGTTGCTTTTCTTTTGGATAATTCTTTATCTCCCTTTTGAATCATATTTACAATTAGGGTTCTTATATCTTGTAGTTGTTCATCAGATAGAAGATTATAGTCTGACAAATCATCATATTTTTTATCTAATTTATCTAGTATCTCAGCTGTAATATCATGCATTAAATCTCTTTCTTCAGTCTCCGTTGATTCTCTTATTAGAGCAACTGCAAATTCTTCTTCCAGTTCAATGAAAATTTCAAACTTTTTTGTATCTACGAATTTTGGTACGCCGACATCAATTTCTTGCATCGCTGTCTGAATTGCTGACAATATACCACTAAAAAGAGCTGCTTCCACGAAATCATCATCTTTTTCGTCTTTTCCTACTGCAATTATCGGTAATCCGTTTCTGGATATGATATAAACAGTATGAATCATCCAAAAAGAAGGGTGCTTACTTGCATTTAAATGTGACGCTAATTTGTGTAGAAAGCGAAATTATGGCTTTTTGTGTATTCATCCAGAATCATAAATAGAACTGGGATTTAAATTGTAAAAACTTGTTCTCGAACTGAATTGCGAATTTTAAAGCAAAGTACTTTTAAGGGATAATTTAATTCTACTCTTCTATGGGTCGGATTCTAAAGAAGAGAAAAGCTTTACTCACATCTATCCTCCTTTTAAGTATCATCATATCATTTTCTCTGTGTATAACTACGTATGCAAAAGATCCAGAAGATCCAGAAGATCCAAATGATGATGATGGTGAAGATTTCGCTAAAGATTTAGCTTATGTCTCAATAGGTCTATTTGCAACGAGTGCGGTGACAATAAGCATTTATTTTACGAACAAATATTCAAGAAAGCTTCTAAAGGGAGAAGGAAAACCTCAAGAGGTCAAAAAACGGATTACTAAAACCTTTCTTAAAATTCGTAAACCTTTGAGTTATATCCATTACATTGTAGGTTTTGGAGCTCTAACGGTTCTTTTTATTCATGGGATATATCTCTCTACTAAAGATGAGACTTTGGTTGCAATTGGATGGGTAACAGCTTCTATTTATACATATTATGTAGTCTCAGGTCTGATTATTTGGTTGAAGATCAAGCCTATTTGGAACTATAAAAAAGCTATCAGAATCATGAATAAAATCCATCGAAG
>JAGLTP010000233.1 GCA_023135215.1 Candidatus Heimdallarchaeota archaeon | reverse complement strand
AATCCTTGTAAGGCATTTTCTACGCTAACGGGACCTACACTTGTACTAGCAACCATGGCTTTAATTGCGTCAGTACCATATTTCTCTGCTAAATAGAAGACGAACATATATGCTCCACCGTAATCAATTCTAACGTTTTTCCCTCCATCCTCATAGTAATTCCAGTATAGTAATGAATCATCAGGATTTGTAGCAAAATAACTCGAAGCAAAACTAGTTAGGTTATTGGTTGTATCATAGCCATTTAGGAATTTCGCAAATTCTGCACATCCTTCATCAAACCACCAATATTCATATTGATCATAATTATAATGAATTAAATGCTGAAATTCATGAGCTAAAACTCCATAGGTTGTATCATAATGAACATAAACCATTTCTCTTTCATTTGAATCTTCTCCAGTGTATTCATTATTAGGATCAAAGTAACCTGCTACTCCAGCATCTAATATTGATAGTAAAATAGTTACTTTGGGATCACTATCAATATCACCCAAATTACCATCAGGATTTCCAAAATATAATAGATCATTTTGATAAATTTTATTTTCAAACTCATTTCTCCAGTTCTCAGCTTTTATAATTGCTGCAGCTTCTCCCCCACCATAAGTAATTGCTTCATTTGTTACATACACATAACAATGATCACCGATTGCAAGCATTTTTGATTCTTGTGTCACGTATACATAAGGATCATCATAAAAAGAATTGATGATATAGAAATCTTTTATCTCATAAAGAACATCCTGTTTTACAGCTTGTTTTACAATAGGTTGTGTTTGAGTTTCATCCAAACCATTTATCAGAAGCTGATGTTTTAGTATTTGGGTTGGATTAGTTAGATCTTTTCTAAACATGTCATGAATAATTTCAAATTGGTCAGTTTTGTTATCAGCAGAGATGTTTTGAGAACTTACAATAGTAAAATTAGAATTTATTATAAGAACGAAAGAGAACATCAAAACAGCAATAGAACCAACAATTTTTCTTGGCGAAGTTTTCATAATTAAATCCCCTAAACTAGTAGAAGGACATGAACAATTAAAAATGTTGAGAAACTAGCAATACAATTTCATAAGTTTATGTTGTTAGTTATAGCAATATAGATTAGACTTACTATATAATTGGCTGCTAGTAAAAGGAAAGCTAGAACTATTAGTTTCATAGCTGTTACATTCCTCTTGGCATGTTTTCCAGCAGCTATCATTTCTTTCCCCCAGTAAGTATCATCTTCTCTTTTAAATTCCCAATAATCTAAATAATCCTCTTCGTCATATTCGGGATCACAGATTATTCTAATCTTATCAGTTACTGCCTTCTTTGATTCTAATTCTTTACCGTCTGCTCGTAGTAGTAATGATACAGCTTTCTTTGGAGGATTTTTGAAAACTTTGGGAACATATACAACACCTTTTTCAGCATCAATTTTCTTTGGAAGAGTTTTCTCGTTTACAATTATGTTTATTGAATCAGAATCTATGGTTTTAGAATCGTATTTTACCCTTATCTGAAAATTGGAGGGTGTAACAGCTTGATCATCAGG
>JAGLTP010000232.1 GCA_023135215.1 Candidatus Heimdallarchaeota archaeon | reverse complement strand
CTCTCTGCGACCATATAGAATGAATTTCCAAAACCACTTACAGCTGCACCAATTGCCATATGCCACCAAGTTTGAACATACATTACTGTTATTGCTAGATTTAAAGGGATGAAAAACATTATAGCTCTTCCAACATATAAGGTCCATTTTCTCTTGATTTTATCTATAAATGGGCGAGTAATTAGCAAAGTAATCATCATAGAAATACTGAAAGCTGCCCATATCCAAGTGTTTTCTCTAGCCGAGGCAAATTTTCCTCTAACAAATGGGAAAATAGGCCAACCAAGTGACATAGCAAATCCCATAACAGAACCAACAATGATGAAATTTCGAAACCTTTTATTTTCTCTTAGAGGTGTAAAAGATAAAACAGATCCTTCTTCAAGTTTCTCTGTTGGGGGATTAGTTAAGAAAACAGCTACTATTCCAGCAAATGCAAAAAGACATGCAGCTGAGTATAGAATAATAGAATATTGATCATGTTGAATCCTGCTAATGTAATCTGTTTCAGCTCCAAGTCCCAATTTATAATGACTTAGTGAGTACTTACCTAAATTCAACAGACTATTTGACGAATATTCTAGAAAATGTATCCCTACAAAATTACTTGCTTCGCCTAATGATAATAAACCAATTAAGGAGCCTAAAGAACCAATGAGTGTTAATAAGCTGAAAAGACTTGCCCGGTTCTTTTTATTAGTTAAGTCTCCAATCAGAGCTGTAAATGAGGGGGAGTAAATTGCAAAACAAAGGGAGAAAAAGAAAACACCTAACACTAGAATCCATTCATTTCTGATAAAGGGAATTAATGCTAGAGTTACACTACCTCCAAAAAGACCAATGAGAATTAGTGTTTTTCTTCCTAAAAAATCAGAAATTCTTCCAAATGAAGATTGGAATGCAAGTGACATTAAGTTTCTAATCGAGATTATGATTGCTATAGCTGTTGCAGATGAACCAATAATAACAGCATATATTTCTATAAACATTCGACCTACCATTCTAGCAGCTGTTCCAAAAGCTGAAATTAATAGGAT
>JAGLTP010000231.1 GCA_023135215.1 Candidatus Heimdallarchaeota archaeon | reverse complement strand
AAAGGTCTCTCTGATGCAATGCAAAAGAGAGTACATAAGGTTCTAGAAAATGAAGGTATAGTGGATCCTAGGGGAATTAGAGCATTAACCCAAAAAGAGCTTGAAAACCTTCCAGGTATAACAGATGCTACAGCTAGCCTTCTCTTAGGGCAATTTGAAAACAGAAGAGAAGGGAGTATTTTCTTATCACTTGAAGAGAGAGAACAATTAGAGAGTGTAAGATCAAAAATTCTAACTGGAGCTAAGGAGCTTGATACATTACTTCAAGGAGGGATTCCAACAGGAACGTTTGTTGAACTATACGGAGCACCTCAAAGCGGAAAATCTCAGATGTGTTATTCTATCAGTGTAAACTGCCTTCTACCAAAAGATTTTGGAGGATTAGAAGCAGGAGTAATTTGGTTAGACACTGAAGGTTCATTTAATTCTCTGAGATTAAAACAGGTTCTATCGTACTATGAATATACCTACAACATTCCAAAAGGGAAACTAAATACAGACAAATTCATGGTAGCTGCCACACGTTCTCTAGCACAAATTGAACTTGCTATAAAAGAAGCAGGAAAAATCATTCCAAAGAACAATGTTAAGCTATTAATTGTAGACAGTTTGATGGATCCATTCAGGAGTGAATACGGAGGATTAGGTGAACTAGCAAGTAGACAAAAACATCTGAATAAGGTTTTACATAATCTCATGAGAATCGCCGAAGCTTACGATTTAGCAGTTGTTTACACTAATCAAGTAATGGCGAATCCCGATCCGTTCGCAACTGCGATGGACAAAGTTCAACCTACTGGAGGTTTTATTCTCGGACATGCTTCTGATATTCGTTTGTGGTTAAGAAGAGCAACTTCAAAGATTCGCAACCAATATGATGCACCCAATGCTCGAAGAGCTCTTATTACTGACTGTGGTTGGTTACCTCAAGCTGAGTGTCATTTTAGTTTAGGACCTTTTGGAGTCTGTGATGTTTCAGAAGAAGCTAAACACAAAGAGTTGGCATT
>JAGLTP010000230.1 GCA_023135215.1 Candidatus Heimdallarchaeota archaeon | reverse complement strand
TCAGACGATGTTGAACACAAGAATAGTGATATAACAGAAGTTGTTGAGGTTGAAGGGGAGGAAGGATTATCAGAAGCTGAACTTGAAGAAAGACGTGAGAGATTTGTAGAAGGTATAGATTTCTTTGAAACAGAATGATCTGGAAGAAAAATGACAGAAGCTATCCAACATAAACCAACCGTAATGATTAGATTTTCAGAGATAGCTATCAAAAGTTCAAAGACAAGAAAGTGGTTAACTCAAAGGTTAGTTGACCATATCAAATATGTTCTGAATTTAAAGAATATTAAGAATTTTCAAGTCATAAATGATTACAGCAGATTGTTTGTTGAGTCTGATGAATCTGAACTAGTAAGCGAGTACGTATCAACTTTAATCCCTGGAACAGCTAGTCTAAGTATTGTCCATAGATGCAACACCGATATTAAAGAAATGGAGAAGACTATTGACAAGTCTTACAGAGATAAAATTAGGAAAAGTGCGTCTTTTGCAGTCAGAGTGAGAAGAACAGGAAATCATCCTTTTACAAGTGTTGAACTAGCAGCTAAACTCGGAGAGTATATTATTAACAGCAATTCGGATATGCAATTGAAAGTGAATCTTACAAGTCCTGATTATTCGATACACTTTGACGTTAGGGGAGAAACAACATACATCTTTGAAGAGATTAAATCAGGATTAGGTGGTTTACCTGTTGGATGTCAAGGAAACGTTCTAGTACTTATTAGTGGAGAAGAAGAGGATATTGCAAATATTATTCAGTTATACAAAAGAGGAGCAAATACAATAATCTTTTCGATTAGTAAGAGAGAAGATTTGTCACAGAAGTTTATTCATCAGATCAAAGAGATTTTAGTTCTACAACCAAAATCGAAGAAGTTGCGGGAAAATATATTCTATGTTGAGAATGAGCTCGATATTCAAGAGATTCTTGAGTATTATAACAAATATGAGTGTAAAGGGATTTCAGTTTCAAAGACATTATTCAGTGAGATTTCAGCTATGTTTCCTGTAACTATACCTTTGTTTGTTCCTCACTTAGTTACAGCTATAGATAGAAAGGATTTAGAAAATTTCATCTAATG
The DNA here is from genome assembly GCA_023135215.1 of Candidatus Heimdallarchaeota archaeon. Next base: position 8,078 of record JAGLTP010000230.1, on the reverse strand, counting down.
TAAATTTAGTGAAACTCGTTTAATTTCACCTTCGGGATTAGTTTCTGTAAAAACTACACCTTGGAATTTTTCAACAGTTATTTTCTCTTTTTTCCAGATATCTGTTGGTAAAAAGGCTTTTCTACAAGTGTATGATATATATTCTTCTACATTCCAATCTTGTTCTACTGGAACCTGAGGCAATAAAAGTCCTGAAGTTCTTCCATACTTTACAATGAGACCATCACCTGGAATTGTAATGTTATTTAACAATTCTTCAGGACTATTATAGACAATCTCTTCAGGAGGAGTAAGAACGGTTACTTCGAAGATTAATGAAGACAATTCTTTTTCCTGAACTGGGTCAAATCTTGGATCATTAAGAGTTGATTCTCTTGCTAAATCAATTACTTCCTCGAACAAAGGTTTTATTCCTATTGGGTATCCTATACAACCTCTTAGATGAGCTTCATCCCCTATTCTCGTTTTTACTGTCACAAAAGCTCCAGTTGTAAATTTAGCTTGTTCAGGCATTGGAAGTATGGGACTAGGTTCCTTTTCTTCACATATCCAGCTTTTTGCAGCAAATCGGGCTAATTTTACTAAATAGATACCAGTTTCATCTTTTACGTCCATTATATTTTCCCCTTTTCTACTCTTTCAATGATTCTTTTAATGTCTTCCCAATGACTACCTAACCAATAAATTTTATCACACTCATTACATTGCCAAAAATCATCATAGTGTAGTGCAGTTCCTTTAGGAATTTTATCTACTATTTCTTCTTTTTCTTTTTTACTAATTTTACCATTACACAGACTACATAACATTTCTTTCGGGGGTACTGCAAATTCTATTTCAAGTTCAGTTTTCAATATTTTCAATTGCTCCTCTATGCCTGAAGTAGGCATTGAGTATGCCCTTACATTTTGCTTTTGACATTTATCTATTACTAGTTTGGACTGTGAAAGAACAATTATGTCATTTTTTTGCGCTGTTTTTATCATCGTTTCAACAGTTTCTTCTGAACGATAGAGTGTGCTGAAACCGAAAAAGCGAAGAAACCTTGAGAGCTTTCCAAGCATAGAGTCAGCGTAGAACCTTAACATTGTTTCTCTAAATATCAATTATTTTAACGAAATAAAAATCTTCTTTAGATTCGTCTTTCTAAAGTAATAAATGAAATGCTGAACAGAAATGCTGTAGGTTATCCTTCAGCACTGATTTCCCGCATTTCTTCAGGAGCACAATTGGGGCACATATAAAGCCCTTTAACAAAAATTAATTTGTCAGAATACTCTCTACAATCATCACAATAACCTGCGAAATCCTCTTTTAACTCAGGTTCTTGATCTTCACTCATAAATCTGAGATATTCTTGTTCAAGAAGAATCAGTTGTGGAACAACCTTGAAGAGGTCAGAATCAGTACAAATACCTAGGACTTTTCCATCAGAACCAGTGATCACAAGATGTCGGATACCATCTTTAAACATAGATTGCATAGCTTCAATAATTGAGAGAGTTGGGGATGCAGTAATTAGAGGTGATGACATAACCTTGCCAGCTGTGACAGTTTTAGGATCGGCGTCTTTTGCTAGTACATGTTTAATTAGATTCTCCTTTGTAATTATTCCAACTGTTTTTCCTTTTTTGTCTAGCACAACTACTGAACCTACTTTATTATCTATCATTAGCTTTGCACAGACGTCAGTAGAAGTAGTTTCTGCTACTGTTATTACATTTTTTGTCATTATTTCTTTAACAGCCATATCGAATTTTCTTTCGTCAAAGATAGATTTCAAATCTTACACCTTCTATTGTGTATATGACAATAATTTTACATACATTTAAAGGTTTTACATTGGTTTTTAAACATCTTCTTAATCTATTGGATGATTTCAGAATCCCCAGGAATAAAAGGCAAAATATCATTTACGGTTAGATTCTCAATTTTGTATTTCTGCTCATCTGAGCTTCTTTTAAGATAAATATTCAAAAGTTCTTTTGCTATTTTTCCTTTAGGTGTTTCTCCAGGTTTTATTTGTATGAAAATATCTGTTTTGCTCTCAATGCTAGTAAATGGTCCTCCAATTACTTGAGCGTTTTCCTCGAGAAATAAAATGCCTATTGTATGATTAATTTCTATATTTTTTAAGTAATTTTTTTCTCCATAAATCATCACAGAACCCTTTGGTAGGTATTGCCCTGATGGAGGGGTTAAACTAACTTGATCAGGTAGAACATAGTAAACATCACCAACTAGTTTCTTATCCTTCCATAAACTGGAGTAATTTAGAGCAAAAGCTGCTACTTCTGTAAGACATTCTTCTGATAAATTACCCTGACCATCTTTGACTACAACGTATGGTGCCCCATGAACATCTGCATGGAAAAAGAGATCATCATCATCAAGATAGGTTTTTAATATCCTTTCATTGGTTTTTAAATCAGTTCCCCCTATGATTGTGTGATTCCCACAAATAAACCAATGGAATTTTTCGTACCACTTCTTGCTTCTTTTAATTGCTAAAGGCTTAGTTTCGACTTCTTTAACAATTACATCTTTCTTATCTTCGATATCTTTTATTTGCTTCTTACTTCTTTCAATTGCAGATTCAGCTCCAGATATTTTTCTTCTTGCTTTCTTGGATTTTTCATAGAAACTATTTGCACTATCAGCTACTGAAAGAGTAAAATCAAGTTCAATCACTTCTTCAATGTTTTTTGTTTCATCTCTTAGTTTTACCCAAAGCTGTTTGTTTTTTGCTTCTAGTTTTTCTAATATTCCAGCTGAAGGAATACCTTTCTTCTTACCCTCTGCAATTTTCTCTTCAATTTCACTCCAGGGTATATCAGTCTGTCTAGCATTTACAATTGTAGTTAAGAGCTCATCAACTAAAGCAAAATTCGCATATAAGAGATCTCCTTTTCTCTTCTCGTTTTCTTCTTGTTTTATTAGTTTAGCTAAATGTGATTGTTGACTAGCTAATATTTTTTGAGATTTGGTTATTTTTCCAGTCACTTCACTTCTATCTTCAGTGTATTCAGGTTCCTCTTCTTGAGGAGAAAAGAAATCATCCAATGCTTCATTAAAAGACTCAACGTCTCTCATTTCCAAATCATCGTATTTAGCAACAGGAACAGGAGTTATATCCACAATTTCATCTTCATCTAAATATTGAACAAATTCATACTCTTGATTCTTTATGATTTGTTGTAGTTCTTGGATTTTTTCAAAAAGAAGCTTTATTTCTTCTTGACTCAAATCTTCAATTTTCGTTGTCGAGATATTTGCTTTTGAGACAAGATCTTTTGAATATAAGGGACCAAGCCCTAATAAATTATTTAAAACTGGAGTAATTTTCCCTTGAGAAGTTGTAAGTGTTTTGAAGAAAGTTTCTTCATCCAGAGTCAATATATTGTCTTCAGAGGAGGGGGGAAATTGAAAGAGGCGACCAGGATGAACATCTCTATCTTTCATCCTCCTATATCTGTAAGCTAGAATTATCTTATTATTAGGTCCAACAAGAATAATATTTCCTTCACCAAACAACTCAAACACAAGCTTATAGAATCCATCTTTGTAAGCTATTTCGAAAACAATCACTCTATCCATTTTTCGTTGATAAAATTTATTAACTGGCAGATCTCGGATATGCTTACGTAAAGATAGAATCTTATTGTTAGGTGTAGTTGGTTTCTTACGTAAGAATTTTGTAATATGAAATCTCTTCCCCAAATCGAAAATGATTTCAAAAGGAGCTTCTGCTGACTTGCGGAACCGCAGTACTACTAGATTATCACCAATCGAATAAATATTATTTACCCAACTATTAACAGTTTTTGGTCGTATCTCAGCGACTAACGCAGCAATATCTAGACTGGATAATGACGTCTTCATTGAAATCTCAAATGCAATGAAGTGTAAATACACTTAAGGATTACTAATACTGTTTACGCTATTTGCGAGAATTACGTGAAATGGATTTACTTTTATTTTGCGGAATTATTTAAAAATTGGAAAAAACTATAAACATAAAACTATTAAAAGGGTAAAATTGCATTAGCAACACTGACTAATTACAGAAGTTTGCTTATTCAGAATACAACGGTGAGTGAATTTGAACATAGACATGAATAAAATATTCAACAGAATTAAAGAGTCTTTGAAACCAAAGAATATTGCTGAAAAAATCAGAAACATGCCAAGGTTGGATCAAGTTTACTGGTCTAAAGTAATAGCAGCAGTTCTAATAGGCGTTATTTTTGGAGTAAGCAATTTTTCAAACTGGCCAGCAGTTCTTACAATGTTTGCAATATATGTATTGATATCTGGTGGGTGGTGGCTAGCAGTAAGGAAAGTTGAACCAGGAATAAAGATTCGTTCATATTTCTTGAAAGGATTAATGCAATATATGATCACAGCAATTGCTTTGTGGACATTGATACTGAACCTGATATATATTCCACCTGCAGACTTCTAAAAAATTAATCTTTATTTCTTCTTTAATAAAATAGAAAATTGAAGAGGATGTTTATGAGTTCCAAAAATCAAAACAAGCTAAAAAAGGAAGAGGAATTGGAAACCAAGCTTCCAATATCTCAACGCAAATATTTCAATCTTATCTATAGCATTGTGGTGTATGTTTTATTTGCTGTTGGTGTAATTCTAATAATCCTATCATACACTATTTTGCAAGAGGGGTTTGCTATTTTCATTGCATTTGGAGTTCTAGGCCTAGCAATAATACTTTTTACTATGCGATCCTCTTTCCGACATTCCGCACCACAACCTTCTGAGGAAAAAGAAGAAAAGGATGAAGGTCTCAAAATGAGAGATAGATAATCGAAGTTTGTTTCTCAACTCTTTACGCAAAGTTTATCTTTTGTAATACTTTAGGGATACTAACAATGAAATATCCCGACACAAATCCTAAGTTGAAGAAAATGGAAAATTTCACCTTTCAAGAAAAAGTTGGTAAGTTTTTAGAACGATATGGAAATGTGAAAAAGCTAAGCGAAGGTAATTTTGAGGAGCACGAGAGAATATTACCGTTCATTGTGGAAAATGAAGATCAAAAATTCGCTGTATTTGCGTTTCACTGGAAAAAAAGCATAGGAACTAATACAATCATTAGAACTGAACATAGAATTAATGATATGAACTGTGATGGTGCCATTATCATAGGCAACAGATTTTCTCAAAATTCCTACGATATGGTAAGCGATGCCATTAAAAAAGGTCGTAAAAGTATAATTCTTATTAAAACTACTGAATTGGATGAAATTCTAGGTATTGACATCGCATAACTTTAACCACAATTTAATTGAATAAATAGATAAACACGATAATGAATCCATTTTATATTTATTTTTATATTTGTTAACCCCTATCTACAAAATATTTTATTATATTATTGTTTAATCTATTCAGACAAGGCATAGCTAAAGACGACAGAAACTTTAAAATAGTTATCGAACTAAAAATAATAGACACAATGATTTCTCTGATTCGCGATCCTCTTTCCAAAGTCGTAAGACCTATCGTAATTTTTTTCGCAAAGCTTGGAATTCACCCAACTGTATTTACTGTAATGGGGCTTTTATTATCGATCTCTGCCGGTATCTTTTTAGGTATAGATAATTTTCTTGCAGGATTTATTTTAATTTGGATAGCAGGTGCAATGGATTTTCTTGATGGTGGTGTCGCAAGATATCGAGGATTAGATTCGGAAAAAGGTTCTTTTCTAGATAGTATCTTTGATCGTCTCAGTGATCTAGCAGTATTCGTTGGAATTATCTGGAGTGATCCTGTTGATGGAGTTACTGGAATGGTCATGGTAGGATCTGCATTAATGATCAGTTATATCAGAGCTAAAGGCGAAAGTGTTGGAGTAACAAAAATGTCCGTAGGATTAATGGAAAGAGCAGAAAGATGGTTAGGATTGATGGTTTTGCTCTTTGTTTCACTTTTGGTTCCAAATCAGGCCTTTATCAATCCCCTCTATACTATTCAAGGAATTGAAGGGTTTGAAGGCATATCTTATTTCTCTATTGGTTATATGATTCTAACTGGATTATGTGTTATTACAGTTATACAACGATTCATCTATGTTTCGATACAATTAACAAAAGCAGAGACAGTACAAGACAGTCAAAAGACATAACTGAAAAAAGCCAACTATTCAGTATAAAAAATTCTGCTGAAATAGCGTATTTTAATCTAAGACCCCTTTAGAACATAGAAATAGCCCAAAGGGGAAACGTTTTAAACTCATCTATCATGTGAACTTCAGATATGGTGATTTTGTGTCCAATAGCAACTATTCAAACAAACGGACAAAGAAGAACATCAACGATTTGAAAGGAGAAATTCAAAAAGAACCAATAAAAGATTTCTCCCAAACAAAGGATATTGTTAAAGCACTTTCTGCTGAAATAGGATCGTTGGTTGAACAATTTCTTGATTCTATCTATAACGTTGAGATAGCAGATAAGTTTGCTGATTCAATTATTCTTATCTACAACAAACTCAAAAAGGAAGGGATAACAAAGAAAACAGCAGAGAAAATCCTCTGTGAGTATTCAGCTAATGTTGATAAGTTCGCTTCCATGTTGAAGAAAAAAGAGTAAAGTAGTAAAAGATGCGATGATGCATTCATTAAGTTTAGATAAAAAATAGAGGTGTACCAATGGGGATATTCTCAATATTCAATCCCATAGCAACAATTTTCTATGGATTGATTATAAGGATAAAATTCAGCTGGTTTTCAAGAAAGAAGAGAAAGAAGAGAAAAACTACTCAACTCTTTCTTGAAAAAAAATTGCATGGGAAGGGATTAGAGGACAAAATAGTAGGACGAATTATTGATAATTATCTTAGATTCGGGGAAACGATTTTTGACAGAAAAGTTATCCATGCAGCATTTAGCATAAACAGGACTCTAGATCCTAAAAAAATTCAACAAAAAAATAACAGATGAATCTTTCAATGAAGTGTTTGAAGTAGCAGATTCGTCCTTTTCGCAATCTTTATTTTATATTAGAATATACCTCATTTGGGTTATTCTATGTCAAAACCAAGAAAGCATAAAGGAGAGACCATCTTTAATTATCTACCAGAATATCTACCTTCTATTGATACCGAGAATCCAATTTTTGTGAAATTACCTTCAGATAGAAAAGATACTAGATTGAAAGATGTTGAAAGAGAAATAATACAATATTGGGAAATCATCCATCCTCTTGTGAAAGAGTATGTAGTCATGCTAATAAAATATGTAAATGACCTAGGAGAGGGAACAGAGGCAGTTGATCATCTCAAAAGATCCTTAGAGTTGGAAATCAATAATTCAGCAGAATTATCAGATGAGAATCGCAAACTAAAAGCTCAAATTTCAGATTTAGTTATTGATAAGAGGGGATTAGATGAAAAAATTCAAGATATGATCAAGGCAAGACCTTCAATCACTGCAGAGGAAGTTAGTGCTTTGAAAATGTTGACTTCATCACAATATGATGTCTCATCAAACGATCTTGAAAACCTGTTGAAACAAGCAGTTCAAGAGGTTAGAGAGAGTGAAGAAATTAAGAAGGCGAGAGAAGAGAGAGACAAGATGCAAAAAGAGCTTGAGGATGCAAAAAAAAGCTTCGAAAAAATACAGGCAGAAGTTGGAGAAACGTTTCAGAAGAAACTGCTAACAAGTCTGGCCAGAATTGATGAGTTAGAAGAAGAATTAGAGAAGCTAAGAAACTGATACACGCACGTTATGAAACTTGGTTAAACTTGCCAGAGGGCGTCTAACTGTCGTTTAAGTGGGTCCCCTACACGTGCGATGAGGGGAAGGAATCATGAGGAAGGAGGGTACCTTGGAGGGAAGCGATATTGTGAGCAGCATTAAAGTGAGTATTAACTTGTTGTCCACAATTCTTGCAAGGAGCAACATCATACTGACCTGGTTGTCGGATCAGGGAACCACCACACTTATGATGAATGGTGCTGGTATGATAGGGATTGACTGTTTCTAACTGCACATCATACCCTAACTCCAGAGAAGCTAACCAGACAGCCTTTTTGTAAATGAACAAACTATCAGG
>JAGLTP010000023.1 GCA_023135215.1 Candidatus Heimdallarchaeota archaeon | reverse complement strand
AAACTCCTTCGAAGTTCTTGATAGTCTCGAAGTTCTGTTTTGCTTGTTCCTCTGTATAGCCAAACTCATTCATGAAGATTTCAACCATTTGAGCTAAATCTTTATCATAATCAAAGTCAACCACTTCTATGGTTTCGTCTACTTCAAAATCCTTCAGATCTTTAAGCTGTAACTCATAAGTATAGAAACTTGTTTCTTTTTCTTTGAAATTCCATTTCTTTATCAAATCCAAGGTATTTCCCCAAGCATCTGCTCCTTCAGCCCTAATGTTCGTTACATCTTTTTTCTTGAAAACTTTAACAATCTCGTTGAATAATAGTTCTGTTACTTCTTCATGCTCAGGTAAAACAAAAGGTAATCTTAGAAAACCAAATTTAGTATCCTCTCTCTCAACTACTCTAGCGGTTAAGAAACCAACTAATTTATCTTCTTTGAAACAATATAATCTAGTCTCAGGATCGAAATCTTCTCTAGAATAAGCTTCTTTCAATTGTTTTGCCTGTGTCTGACCAAAATACTTCCAGTCTTTAACAGCTTCAGTTCCTACCTTTACTTGCTCTTCAATAAACCCTTCTTCATACTTTTTTAATATGTAGCCTGACATAATTATTGAAGATATCATGCACTTATGAAACTTTTTCTATCATAAGCGTTCTACATTGGCAGTTCCATGAGAATGTATTCACAGATTTTTTGTTTTTACAAAAGATTAAATAGGCTCCTTGATAAATTGAGCTTAAATTAGAAAGGAGAATAAAAAAAATGGAATTTTATATGACTATTGTAGTGGTGGTTGTTTCTATTATCGCCTTTGTTATGATAATCATGCTCTTAGCAGGAATAAGAGTTACAATGGAATATGAACGGATGGTAGTCTTTCGATTAGGAAGATACAAAAGAACTCTTGGTCCAGGATTGGTCTACGTTTTACCAGTAGCGGAATCAGCCAGGAAAGTTGACTTAAGGATAATTACTCAGGATATCCCTAGACAAGAAGTGATGACTAAGGATAATATCCCTGTTTTAGCAAATACAGTTGTTTATTTCAAGGTTGAAAGACCTGCTGATGCAGTAATTAAAATTGAAAACTATGTTTATGCTGTACGTCAATATACTCAAGCAGCTCTTCGTGACACTATGGGTACCATGGAACTTGATCAGGTTCTAATTGAAAGAGACAAAATAGCACAAGATATCAGAAACATTGTTGACAAAGAAACTAGCGAATGGGGAATTGATATTCAGGGTATTAAAATTCAAGAGATAGAATTACCTGCAGAAATGAAAAGAGCTTTTGCTAAACAAGCAGAAGCTGAAAGAGATAAAAGAGCTGTTATTATTCAATCTGAAGGTGAGCTTATAGCTTCTCAAAATCTCGCCGATGCTGCAGAAAAATTATCTAAGCAAAGGGGGGCTTTATCTCTAAGAACACTTCAAACTATTAGAGATATTGCTCAAGATCCTAGTGAGAAAATAGTAATTTTCATGCCTAATGATATTTCTGAAGGGATAACAGAAGCAGTAAAGAAAATAAAGAAATAAAGGGGAGTTAATTGTTAGATCCCAATATTCGTTATCTCCAAATAGCATTTAATACTGATGCAAATCAGGTTCGAAGAATACTACCCAAGATACCCTATGATTCACGAATCATCATTGAAGCTGGAACACCTTATATTAAACTGACAGGTATGGCTGGAGTAAGACTCATTCGAAGAATGTGGAAAGGATTTATTGTAGCAGATCTAAAAGTAACAGATGGAGCTGTGAATGAAGTGATGTTTGCGTCACAGGCTGGTGCTACCGCAGTAACTGTTATGGGTTCAGCTCCTACTGAAACCATCGATCTCTTTAACAAAACCTGTACTTCAAGAGGTATCTACTCCATGGTTGACATGCTTGGAGTTGAGAATCCCCTAAAAAATCTCATGCCTTTACGTCATAAACCAGATTTTGTTGTTATTCACAAAGGGAGAGATGAAGAGAGTACAAGAAGGAAGCTAATAAGATACAAAGAC
>JAGLTP010000229.1 GCA_023135215.1 Candidatus Heimdallarchaeota archaeon | reverse complement strand
TCAAATCGTCTCATAAGAGCTGTTCCAATTCCTTTCCTTCTATACTTCTCTTTCACTGCTATATCAGAAACATGAGCTACTGTCCTTTTCTTAAAAAACCCAGAATGCTTCTTGATGTATCCATAAACAAACCCTACTATTTCCTCTTCATGTAAGGCAGTGTATACTGTTTGAGTATGATCACTAAAAGCAGATTTAAGTACAAACATGAAATTTGATCGTCCTTCGGGATCTAAGATAAACTCTTGATCGAATTCAGCATGCCAATTTAGAATTTCAATCCAAATTTCTATTATATTATCGATATCTGATATGCTAAATTCACGGATTTTAAAGGGAAAACTATTATTGAAATTCTCTTCCATAATATCAAGTAAATTTAGACAATTTTAATCCTTTACCTTTCAGCTGTTTTAATGAAATATTCTAATGAAAAAGACTCTTGAACAACCTTTTTATTATACATATTGATAATAATTGCTCAAATACATAATGCCAATACGTATTTGCGGTATGCGGTGGAACGTTAATGCTTATCACTGATCAAAAAGATGAACCAACGTTAATTAAAAGAGATCTTTCTGGAATGCTGAAATTTCGCGAAAAAATGTCTATAACAGATTTAGATTTGAAGAATAAGACAGTTCTAGTTAGAGTAGATTTTAATGTACCTTTAGACGAATATGGAAATATAACTGACTCTAGGAGAATTCGAATGACTCTCCCTACTATTCATTATCTTCTAAATGAGAATTGTAAGATTATTTTAGTTTCCCATTTGGGTAGACCAGGAGGAAAAAAACTGGAAGATCTAAAGTTAGATCCTATCTATAAGAGATTAAAGGAATACTTGCCGTTTGTCAACATATTCCAAGCCCCTGATTGTGTTGGTCCTGAAGTAGAAAATATGGTTAAGAATATGAAGAAGGGAGAAATTTTATTATTAGAGAATCCAAGATTTCACCCCCAAGAAAAGGGGAATGATCCTATTTTTTCTGGAGAACTTGCTAATTTAGCAGATACTTATGTGACAGATGCTTTTGCAACAGCTCATCGAAGACATTCGTCAACATTTGGTGTTTGTCCATATTTCAAACAAAAAGGATATGGATTCTTAATGGAAAAAGAGATGAAGTTTCTAACGCACTGTATTGAGAAACCAAGACGTCCATTTACAGTAATTTTGGGAGGAAAAAAAGTAGAAGACAAACTTGATGTTATCAAGTATCTAATTGGTTTAGCAGACAATGTTCTGATTGGAGGTGGAATGGCATATACTTTTCTTTTAGCTAAAGGCTATTCAATAGGTAAATCTGTTCGCGATTTATCTCGTCTAGATAACATAAAACACTATCTTGAGGAAGCAAGTAACTATAGTACAAAAATTTTCCTCCCTCGTGATGTAGTTGTTTGTGATGAATTAGACTACCCAACAGAAATTAAAACCGTTCCAGTAACAGAAATTGGAGATGAACATGTCGGTGTTGACATTGGTGAAGAAACAATCGAGATTTATAAGAAAATTCTGAGCCAATCTGAGCAGGTAATATGGCAAGGTCCATTAGGTGTTTTTGAGAAGAAAGAATTCGAAATTGGAACTAGAGAAATCGCCCGACATCTAATAGAACAAGAAATATATACTATAATTGGTGGAGGAGATTCTGCTGCAGCATTTGAGAAATTTGGTTTTCAAGATGAAGTATCATTTATTTCTACAGGTGGAGGAGCAAGTCTTGAAGTAATGAGAGGTGTTCTTCTTCCAGCTATTGAATGTCTATCTGATAAATAACTCAAATCCAAATTCCTATTAAATAACAGATTAAAGAAATCAGTGAACCAGCAATTATACTGAAAAGATTTACTAAGTCATTTTGCATCCATTTCGCCCCTGTATGATATTCTGTCTTCTTTTGACAATGAATACTTTTTTCTGATATTTTTCCACATACAACGCATTTATTGAGTTTCTGAATAGTACAAGCAAAAACACTGTCAAGGTATGCACCCACAATCCCTCCTACTGTAACAGAAAAAAGGAATAACCAGATTGCAGATGGTAAGACCTCATGAGATCCAAGATTACTTTCCAAAGTACCTACCCCAATTCCGATGAAACCAATAATCAGTGCTCCAATAACTGATGCTACAATTCCAAGTAATGAAATCGCACCAGGAGATCCCCTTTCAACTTTAACCCAAGGTTTTATCGATACTCTAGGATTCTTCTTCGATAACGAACCTATTTCTGTACCCAATGTGTCCCCTAAACTAACAGCAACTGCTCCTGCTGCCATTACTGTAAGTATAGGATTTTGGATTAAAACAAAAATGAATGCAAGTATAGCTGGAACAATGCTGTTAACCATTGCTTGTATACTATCTCGAGCTGTATCTCCCTTTTCAAATTCCTGCGAAACTAATTTCTTTTTATTTTTACCAACAAATGTAAATAAACTTCCTAGGATAAAGAAGGAGAAATACATGATTCCCCAGGTCCATGATCCTAATCCTAAAATTATGACGCCAAAATAAAAACCAGCTATTGCACCATCCCAAGTCAACGCTTTGAATATAATTCCAAGAGCTGCTAGTATTAATCCTCCTACTAAACCAGTAATTACTGCGCTTAATAGTAAGGAAGTTTCTAATGCTCCGAAATCTCCACTGAAATACCTAAACAGCAAATACAATGCTAGTGCATTTGATGCAGGTACAGCTAAATTATCAAATCCCTTTGGTGTAATTGCTTCGATGATTGCAGTTATGAATCCTGTAAAGAGTCCGATGTAAATCGAAACTACAATGGTTTGAGATAGAATTAAACAGCTAATCGTAACTGAGAAGAAAGTAGCGAATGCAGCTGCCCAACTCCCCAAAAGTGTTTTTGTACCTCCAAAAATTGTGTAAGGTTTATCATTACCAAATTTAGA
>JAGLTP010000228.1 GCA_023135215.1 Candidatus Heimdallarchaeota archaeon | reverse complement strand
AGATGAACACCTTCCAGAGCTAGATATACCATTTCTATTATATGCAGGAGAAAAAGATGAGTGGAACCCCTACCCCCATCTTGCTGAAATTAGTAAGAAAATGAAAAATGCAAAAGCAATACTTTTCGAGAATAAAGGACATGAAGTACAATTCATTCCGGGAGTGGTTCTTCCACATGTACGAGAATTTCTTAAAAACCTCTAGACTATCAGACTGATCAGTACTTTTAGAGAGAACATTTATGAGTGTTTTATGACCACAATTGACTATGCCATATGTTGACAACAAGGGAGTAAAAATCCATTATATTATTGAGGGAGAAGGTCCTCCTATAGTTATGCTTCATGGTGGTCCAGGTAGTCATAAAGAATGGAGTCCTTATATTGATTCTTTGAAAGATAAATACAAGCTTATTGCATTAGATTTCAGAGGAAATGGAGAGAGTAACAAACCTCATGAGTCGGAAGCATATTTAACGAAAGAATTCACATCTGACATCATTGCTGTTTTAGATGATTTAATAATTGAAAAAGCACACTGTTGGGGATATTCGTTGGGAGGGCATATTGCATTTTGTCTATCTAGAGATTATCCAGAACGGTTTCATAGTTTCATTATTGGAGGAGCACATCCTCAAGAATTAACAAAGGAATCGTCAGAACGAATTAACCAGGTTCGAGAAAATCTCAAAGGAGGGATTGATGGCATTATTGCTCATCTGAAAGAGAGAGGAGAAGATATTACTCCCGAATCAGAGAAAGTTCTTATGGAAATGGATATAGAATCTATGATAGCATGGTTAAGCAGTGAGGATCTTTATTGTAAAGTGGATGAACACCTACCAAATCTAGATATACCATTTCTGTTTTATGCAGGAGAAAAAGATGAATGGAATCCTTATCCATATCTCCTTGAAACCAGTAGAAAAATGAAAAATGCAAAAACCATACTTTTCGAAGAAAAAGGACATGGAGTACAATCTGCAAAGGAATTGGTTCTTCCACATGTAGTTGAATTTCTTGAAAAAATCTAAACTCTTGAGTTAGTTAAGCTTTTTGCCTACTTTAACATACATATGTAAGTATAACCAAGATTTATCGCATTTAAATATTTGAGAAAAAAAACTGAATTCAGCTAAAGTTCTTATACCAATGAAAGCATCTTATCCACTGATATTATGACTTTGAATCTGAAATATGGGACTGCTACACCCAATGTTGGTGAAATTTTTAGTTCAGTGAATGAGTTAGTAGAAATGGCTATAATAGCCGAAGAATCTGGTTGGGATGGTTTTTTCATATGGGATATCATCCATTCCAGTCGAGATCCTGTACTTCCTGTTATAGATCCTTGGATTGCACTTACAGCTATTGCAGCAAAAACAGAGAAACTTATAATTGGAACCACTGTGACACCCTTACCCAGAAGAAGACCCTGGAAAGTTGCAAGAGAAACTGTCTCTCTGGATCATTTCTCTAATGGAAGACTTATTTTGGGGGTTGGTTTAGGATATGATCCAGAAGTGGAATTTGAAGCATTTGGAGAAGAA
>JAGLTP010000227.1 GCA_023135215.1 Candidatus Heimdallarchaeota archaeon | reverse complement strand
AGGGGAGGAATACAATATCATCACCAGAGAAGCTACTTGCGGATAAGAGAACCACACTATCGATTCCTGTTTCAACACCGGGTGTTTTAATCAAAGTATCAATTACTGGTACAAATATTATTAAGAAAATTATTATTGAAGCAGTAATAATTAGCTTTATTCGTTTTTTGCGAACAGTTACAAGTTCAACAAAAAATTTCTTGGTTTTGATCCAGAGAGTATTAAGCATGTTCTTAAAATCAAATTTTGAAGCTTCCTCTTTGGAATCTTCTTTTGCCAGTTCAGTATCTTTTTTCTCTTGTTCTTCATCCTTCTTCTCCTTATCTTTATCATCAGGAGCTATTATCAAATATACTGCTAAGCCAAGAAGGATAGCTATTAACACATAACGTAACCAAATGAATCCTGGGATAGAAAGCCAGAGTTTAATATACCCAAGTTTAGGAATAATGAGTTTCGTTTTACCCAAAACAGCTCCGTAAGGTATGTAGTGAGTAGTTGAGTCATAATAATCTATGTAGTTATTTGAAGAGGGGTTATCTCCACTTACTAGATAATAGTAATGGGGACCCTCAGCATCATAAATCACTGTAACATTCACAACTCTGTGAATGATTAAAGTTCCTCTGCTATACACTGTTGCTGATTCATATACAATTACATCTCCAAGCTGTATATTTTCTGGTTTACTTTTAAAGATGAGAAACATATCTCCTTTATCATATGTAGGACACATTGAAGAATTTGGACACGGACCATTTTCTATCACAACTAATGATACACCTAAAACTCCACCAAACATCATCTTGATAAGAAAAAACAAAGCAATACCTATTGCAATCATTATTGCTGTTTCTTTGATGTCAATTTTCTTTAGAAATTTCGACAAGGATGAAGACATTATTCTTTGTGTGTATCCGATATTATAAAACATTTGCTTTTAATAAACAGCGGATGTTATCTACTATGTCAATAACTAAATTTATATTCAAAGTTCTCTTGATTTCTTTTGATGAAAAAATTCCAAAAAGCTGCGAATATTACAGAAATAATTTTTCAAAAAGAAATGAAGCAAGGAGCAGTAACAACTCTAAATGTTAAAGGCTATTTAGGCGATCCTTCATGGAAATTATTACCGGAAACTATGACGTTGGATGAAGATAGAAGAATTGTAACAATTAGAATGATTGCAGAGAAGGACCCAAAAGCAATAGCTATACAAGTAATCAAGGATTTTGAGAGAGAGATCTCACTTACATTCCCTTTGAGTGGAAAGTGGACTGTTCGATGTAATACTAAAAGTATAGAGATTGAAGTTAAAGATTAGGATTTTGAAAAACTGAAACTAGCGTAAAATCTATAGAAATCCCGACAAAATTCATAATAAATCATACAAATATTTTAATAGTTGTTAGCTTCTTCTGCGAGTGATTATGGACCGAGATAAACCTCTTATCGAATTATCGCTAGAATACTTGAAGAATTTTGGAAACATCACTCATAATTTATCCTTGATTCAGGGACCTCCTAAACATTCAATTGAATTCATCATAATAATCAAAGAACTTCTCGTAGGGGTATGGGTATTAGATTGGAAGAGATCAGTAGGTACTGATAAAATAATTCATATAGAACGTATAGTGCAGAGATCGAATCTTAGTGGAGGTTTTGTAGTAGCGAATAATTTTTCACCAAATGCAAGGGATCTAGCGAATCAAACTGATACTTTAGAGCTTATTGAAAAAGCAGAGATATTATACCACACTTAAACGATTGAGAGGGGAACTATCCTTGTTTTGTTCCACAAATTGGACAGAAATATGAATCTGTTGGGAGTTTTTCACCGCACCGAATACAGAATGTTTTATCATCTGATTTCTTCTGAGCATGAGAACTTAATATTTCCAATGACCTATGTAATAAATCGATGATTGCAAGAAAACCATTTATGGCAATATCTTGATATGATTCATCTTTGATTTTCTTTAGATTCAATGTAGATCTGGAAAAAGCAAACAGATTCGTTGGTAAATTACTAAGATTTAATTTAGTTTCGTTTTGTAGTTTTGAAGGGCACGAGTTCTTGGTACCTACGATAACTTTATTCAGAAATTCAGATGGTTCAATAAGATCTTTGTAACATGCTGTAATAGTTGCATCGGATTGAAGTGTAGATACAAAATCTTTTGAATCTCCTTTCACCGCAATCTCATTACTTTTTGGGTAGAAGGTTACGCAACCTTTACCTTCGATTTTGGAATCATCGACAAGCCACAGCATATCAACAATACAACTTTTCCCTTCCTTATATGTTCTTATTACTAACCTAGTTGGAATGACCTCATTTAATCTAAAACCATAGTATGTGTTGTCTCTCTCATTGTCATCAAAATACAATGTTGGATGAAGAGCACTACCACTAATTGCGCTATCATATATTGCACTAATTGATCTAAAAATAATATTAGCAGTAGTATCCATTTTCTTCAGTAATCTAATAACATACACTAATATAAACCATTGTTAATTAGCAATAAACCACAAATTAGAGACTTAAACCAAACGTTCTCTTAATACTATCGTTACTTTTTTAAGTAACTTGAAACATAAAAAGAATTGACTACTTTATAATATAAAGGAGAAAAAAATTATGAAAAAACGTGGTGTATCTCCAGTAATCGCAACAATATTGCTCATTGCTCTAGTAACAGCAGCAGCAGCAATAGTATTTCTAGTTGTTATACCAATGCTCAATCCAGCGCCTGAAGCAATAGTTAAAACTATTTCCACTACTCAAGATAATGGAAATTATACAGTAGTGTTTACTATTCTAGCACAAGGAGGAGATATTGTATTTAATGGTACGGTAGATCCTTCTCCAGATGTTGCATATCTTAATGTGGTAACAGCAGCAGGTCTTGAAATAAAAAATGGAATACAAAAACAAATTACCATTATAGGTTCATTCACTGTTGGTGAATCTTACACATTCAACATATATTTCACTGCTGGTGATAGTGATATAATTGGAGTTGGAGTAAAGATAATTTAACTATTTCTTTTTCTTTTTTTTTATTTATTTAATTTAAATTAGATAATAATCCATAATTAATTTATTAAAAATAATAAATGGTCACATTTATTTAATAAAAGCGTTACAACCATTTGATGACATTACACGAACTCTCCAAACCACAAACATCTACAGAACTAAAAGACTTACTCGAAGAACTTTATGGAGAGGATATTTCACCTCAAGATTTGATTGATACTGCGTTTCTTACTAAACAAGCAAAAATCAATTTAGTTGAGCAAAATAATGATAAAATAGGATACCTTATCTGGTTTCTGGAAAGAGAAAAAGATGAGGAATCAGAGGAAACAATTGATACACTGATTATTGATGAGATAGTAATTATGAAAACTCATAATAATATTGAGGTAGCAAACCTATTGATTCAAGATATAGAAAATTTAGAAAAAAAGAACAAAGTTTCCAATATAGAAATAACTCTTCCAAGTCAATCATTTTGGTTAATTCCAAGTTTCATTGACGAGGGAGGATACTCTTCCTCAATGTTGAGAGTCAGCAAAGAACTAGCTAAGAAAACTGAGTTCATACAGATCTATAATACGATTGAGAAGGGGATCAAACCTGAGCTTATTGAGTTGATGATTTCAAAGAATGACACATATCAGTTGGAAATTATAGAGGAGCCAAAGGATTACCGGAGTGTCATAGAGAATGGTTTCACTCCTGAAATTGTTAGCATGTTATTTTATGTTGAAGATGTTGATATGGAAAAAACTCTTGAAAGAATAAATTCTATCACAGATTGGCAAGAATACACGATCTCTTTAATCAAGAGAATTAATAACTAAACTTATTTAATTGATTCTATTATTTTCATTGCTTTAGGTGGGTGATCTGTAATTATACCATCTACTCCCAATCTTACAAGTTTCTTAATGTGATTTTCCTTATTAACAGTCCAAGCGTTTACTTCTTTGTTCTTTTTGTGATATCGTTCAATAATCCTGGAAGAAAGGAGTTTATGATAAGCGTTTAAGGAGTGAATAGAACTCCTATCTGACATTCTCCTGCTTACAATACTTGGAATAATATAGAGAAAAGCTAATTTGTATTCCATTTTTGAAAATTTCAGCTCATGCATAACATCTCTTCTAAAGGAACTGACGATAATTCTGGCATTATCCTGTCCAACTCTCTTGAGTAAATTTTCCAAATCCTGTTGACTTATTCTGCACTTAATCTCAATATTAAATTGAATTTTTGGTAATAAATTACTTAAAACATCTTCCAGTACTGGAATGCTTTCACCATTAGGCAATCGTAGTTTTTCAATATCTTCAAGTGGAGTTTTGTTTATGAGATATTTTTTATTTTCATATACTATTCTTTTGTTATGATGTATTATGAAAATACCATCACTAGTTAAA
>JAGLTP010000226.1 GCA_023135215.1 Candidatus Heimdallarchaeota archaeon | reverse complement strand
AAATATCATTAACGACCATGATGGAATAGGAATGGGTGGTGGAGAGATTTATTTTAATTTTAATGTAAATGGCTCTGAATTTGGAACAGCTCAATATCCTGACGTAAACGATGGTGAAAACATTACTCTTACTTTCGTTTTATTTGACAGTCTAATCGAGGATACAAGTAATCTATGGATCTATATCGAATGTAGAGAAGCTGACACACTCGGAGATGATTTTGTAGGTGAATATAATTTTACTTTGTTTGTTCCTCTAGATATTTCCTCCTTTGTAGCTACTTATGGTAATGACGAATTCTTTGTAGTAACTAATACAGATGCAACTTTCTATCTTTATGTAGAAGTAGATGATACCGTAGTTGTACCTCCTGAAATAGATGAAACTCCTTATATTTTGATTACTCTAATGAGTGCAACAATTCATGATAAACATGAAGCAATAGGAAAGGGCAATGGAGAAATATACTTCAGTTACGAAATCTATGATACTAAAAGAAGTACTGTGGAAATTGATGATGTTGAGGATGCTGAGATAGTTTATCCCAACCTGGATATTTATGAAGGATTTATTTTTGACGATGAACTCGAGTTAACGCTTGAATGTTATGAAGCGGATATAGATAACGATGATGTTCTTGGTGGTGTGAGTTTCTTATACCCTGTCTTTTCAGCTGAATGGTATAGAAACACCTATGGAGCTAGTCACACGAAAGTTATTACCATATCAGATGTCACATTTAATATTTACTTCTTAGTAACTTATCCAGCTCTTCCAGATCTGTATGAAATAGTAGCAATGGATGATGATGCCACAATTAATTTCGTTACCTCAAGAGATGCTGAAGTGACAGTAAAATATGGAACAAATCCAGCTTCTCTGATTAATGAAGTCCCTGTTGCAGGTTATAACTTAATTCACAGTGTAACTTTAACTAATCTTAATCCTCTAACAACTTATTACTTCGAAGTAGAAACAATAAACACTGATGGAGAAGGATTTGTTGATGATA
>JAGLTP010000225.1 GCA_023135215.1 Candidatus Heimdallarchaeota archaeon | reverse complement strand
TAAGGGGAATAGATTTTGAAGGTAAAAAATTATTAGTAGAGAGCTACGGAAAATTCTGTGGTATTCTTGCATGTGATAGAGATAGTTTTAATGCAAGAACAAAACTGATTGATTTCATAAAGAGATTTAATCAAAAATTCGAATCTTTTGAAGGCAAAGTTGGAAAAGAAGCTATTCTAAATGAGATTCAGAAAGAAGCAGATCAGATGACTGAATATATTTTTGAAAAATCACTTATTTGTGATTGAATGATGTCAACACAATACTTTTACATATATTCGCTTTATCTTTCTCAATGAGTTCTCCCATAAGTAAAACTTCCCATTTAACTTATCTTGAATGCAGTAAATGTGGAAAAAACTACGATCATACTGAGCTTCAAAAATTATGTTCATGTGGAAAAGTACTATTTGCAAGATATGACTTAGAGAAAGCCAAAGAGACAATAACAAAAGATTCTTTCAATAATCGAGATTACAATATTTGGCGTTTATACGAGATAATGCCTGTATATACAGAGAAATTTAGATTTTCTTTAGGTGAAGGTTGGACACCTCTAATAAGAATTGATAATCTTGGGAAAAAACTTGAATTAAATAATTTAATGATTAAAAACGAGGGGGAAAATCCCACAGGTTCATTCAAAATTAGAGGATTGTGTGCCGCTGTTTCTAAAGCAATTGAATTGGGCGCAAAAGAATTCGTTATTCCAACAGCTGGTAATGCAGGAGCTGCTTTAGCTGCTTATGCTGCAAGAACAAAAACTCAAGCTCACGTTTTTATGCCCAAGGATACTCCTCCTTTGATTATCAACGAGATAAATGCTTTTGGTGCTGATTATCACCTCGTTGATGGATTGATTACTGATGCAGGAAAACAAGCTAGAGAAGCAGCTGAAAAACATGGTTGGTTTGATGTTTCTACTTTAAAGGAACCTTACAGAGCTGAAGGTAAAAAAACAATGGGTTTGGAGATTGCAGAACAATTGAACTGGACTCTCCCTGATGTGATAATCTATCCTACTGGAGGAGGAACAGGTATAATTGGCATGTGGAAAGCATTTGATGAAATGGAGAGATTGGGATTAATAGGGAGTGATAGACCAAAGATGATAGCTGTTCAATCAACAGGTTGTGCTCCAATAATCAAGGCTTTTCATGAAGGAAGAGAATCAGCAGAATTCTGGGAAAATGCTGAAACAATTGCTGCTGGTTTAAGAGTTCCAGCTGCTGTTGCGGATTATTTAATTTTGAAAACTATTCGAGATTCAGGTGGTACTGCTATAGAAGTAGATGACTTAACAATTAAGATATCCATGGCTCAAGTAGCTAAAGAAGAAGGTATAATGATTTCTCCTGAAGCGGCTGCAACAGTAGCAGCTCTTGATCCATTAATAGCTGATGGGAAAATAGAAAAAGATGAGAACATAGTAGTTTTTGGAACAGGTTCAGGTTTAACTACACCTGAAGAATGGGAGATTAGAGCTTTGGTAGAACTTCCTTAGCCATAATCTTCATTTGTTCTATTTCTTTATTATGAGGAAACATGAATATGAATTGTTCCACTCCTAGCTTCGAATATGTTTTCAACCATTCAGTTATTTCTTCTATTGTTCCATGCATTGATCCCTGATTGCGTTTTTCTACTTCCTCTAAGCTGACCCCTCTCTTCTCTGCTATTTCTTTCCACACTCTCTTCTTCTCTTCTTCGGATTCATAAATTCTAGACCAGATTCCATAAGATCTGCGAAGAGAACTAGGTTTTCTGTCATATTTTTCGCAAAGCTCATCTAATTCCTGCATCTTTTCAGCAAAAACCTCTTCTGTATAAGACCAAGCAAGATTAATTCCATCCGCATATTGAGCTGCTATGTTCAGCATCTTTGGTCTTGCATACATCGTTCCAACCCAAATAGGTGGGTGAGGTTGTTGAAATGGTTTGGGAAAAGAAACCGCATCCTTAAGTTCATAGTAATCTCCTTGGAAATTACCTCTTTCTTGAGTCCAAAGATTACGGATGACTTTGATGCCTTCAACCATTTGTTTAAGTCTAGTCCCTGTTGATGGAAACTCAATTCCGTACTGATTATATTCAACTTCTTTCCAACCTGCTCCATAACCAAATTCAACTCTTCCTTCAGAATAATGATCTAAAGATGCGAATTGTTTTGCAAGTACCGCAGGGTGTCTATAATTATTACAAAAGACAAGAGAACCTATTCTTAGACTCTCTGTATAAGATACCGCTGCCATCATAGCTGTGAAGCATTCATAAGCGAGAACATCAGTAGAATCAGCTGTCACCATAAAATGGTCTGAAAACCAAGCATGAGAAAATTTATTCTTTTCAGCAAATTGAACCATTTCTTTGATTTGCTTAAAATCAAAACCAAACTGAGGTTCTACCTGTAAACCATAAGAAACCATAAGTGAATTTTAAACTTAAGTTAATAAATATTGGGGAGAAGAGAAAATTAGATTTTAGGTAAAATCTCTTCACTAAAAATCTTCATCTGTTCTAACTCTTTTTGATATGGAAACATGATAATAAAATGATCAAGTTTTAGTTTCTTATACTCCTTCATTTTCTCAATCAATACTTCCTTTGTTCCCACTAGGGCTCTTTTCATTCCCTTTTCTACTTC
>JAGLTP010000224.1 GCA_023135215.1 Candidatus Heimdallarchaeota archaeon | reverse complement strand
CTATAGATGTCAACCAATGGTTATACGATCATTTTGGTATACAGATACCCTATCTAGACGTATGGTTAGTGAGTATAACAATTCCTTTCACTGGAAGTTTATCGATAATCGTAGGACTAACTCCATTATCTTTTGAGATGGAGATAGTAGGAATGTTTTATGCTTTAGATAATATAACTTATACATTCAAAATTACAGATACGAAGGGACAAATAATCACAGAGGCAACGGTACAAGTTGATGATCACTCACAGACTTACTATGCAACAGATGAAGGAGCAGGAATATATGAAGTGGTAATGGATTACTATGATTTACCAGAATTGATAGATGTAACAGTAACAAAATCAGGATATACAACACTAGCAACGAGTTTCAATCTCTTTGTTGATCCACCAGCAGTGACTAAAGGAGTTATCTGGGAATTTGTATATATATCGATAGGAATTGTAGCAGTTGTTGCTTTAATATCCTTTTTCACTGTGAGAAAGCTTAGAAGGGGGAAATAAAGGAATGAATAATATGCATTTGAAAAACAATATTTTGCTTTTGTTTCTTCTCTCTTTTTCACTTTTTAGTGGAAGAATGGTTTATTCTCAAGACATATTGAATGCCGCTAAAGAATACTCTGTAGCAGATGGAACAACTATCGAACTCTCTGTTACAATAGATTCTGAAGACATAAAATATGAGTATGATATGTTTGAAGACATTTACAATGTTCAATTAAAAGAGGGAGAATATCCCTTTATAATAAAAGTAAAATTAATAACGATAGGAGCCGAATATGTAGGTATCAAGGATATTCGTGTCGATTATAAATTTGGTTCCATAGAAGAGCATCACATAGATTATGGGGCCGCACAGCTTATTTTTCCTTCTACTTCAGTTTCAAGAACTCTTGATGTAACATATCTAAAAGAGTGGGGAAGAGAAGATTTTGAGTTGAAGGTTTCTACAACGTTAATAACTGGAACTGTGGATGACTATGGAAGTTCAGATTGGGATCTATTTCTTGTTTTAGAACCATTGAAAAATTCGGGTATAATCTATGTCTACATTTTTGTTCCTTTGGGAATTATCAA
>JAGLTP010000223.1 GCA_023135215.1 Candidatus Heimdallarchaeota archaeon | reverse complement strand
TAGTTTTCTTAGCTGGCGCTTTCTTAGCAGGTTTTTCCTTTGTAGGAGTGACTTTTGGTTTTTCTACAGTTTTCTTAGCTGGTGTTGTTTTTGGTTTAGCTTTTGCTTTTCTAACAGGTGTTACATCTGTTAGCCTTAATCTTGATGATGATTTAATAACAACTCTATAATAGGTACCTTGTTCTCCCATTATAGGATTTCTAACAATCTTTATTATATCTCCTGGTTTTGCTTGTATCGCTTTGACTGCTGGATCAGTTTCAAGGATTTTTGGTATCTGATGTTTCTCAATCTGATATCTGTTGAGAAAATGTCGTATTTCACCACCCTTAAGCTTCAAATGCTGAGGAACTACTTCATGTTCAAAAATATTGAATAGTGGATTAGAACTACTAATAATTTCTATACCAAGCTTCACAGATTCTTTCTTTGCATAGTGAGTTAAAGAAGCTTCTGCGATTAGCATTGCATTGTCAATCTCTTCCTCTTCTTGGAGCTTTCCTAGTGTTCGGATAGTTTTCACTCCAATTTGAGGATTCTTTGGAAATCGAGCTATAACATTTGTCTTTTCTCCATCTTCCTCAACTCTATCTCCATGAATATCTAAATAATCATCATTTTCATCTGTTTTTTTGATTTTATATCTTCGAAACTCTAAGATTTCTCTAATACCAGATAAAATCCTCTTCTCTTTTGCTTGTTGTTCTTTAGATGACAAGAAGGTTACCTCGCTCTTCTTTTTATTCTAATAGTTTAAAATTTATTGACAAGTGAGAGCTTTTATTCATTTTCTTCATTTTCTTTCTTAGACTGCAGTTTGATATAGTAAGAACCATCCTTATTCCTGCCTACAATTGGTTGATCATCTTTACTCTCACTCAATAATTTATCAATATCTACTTCAAATACTCCATTACTAGTTAATCTTATAGTTTCTACACCCTCTTGAATATCTGTATCTCCAATTTCTTTCTCTACAATAAGCTCCAATTCCTGTTTTTTCTCATCGTCTTCTAAGCTTTCTCTGTAAGTTTTAAATTTATAAGAACCACAATAAGGACATCCATTTACAATGATTTGAGTCGAGAGAGTAAGTTCTCTATCACAAATTGCACATTTTGTTTTCTTTTTTGTAGTATCCGGCATTCTTTCACCATTGTGATTTTCATTTTTTTTGTACTATTCCATTTCAATACTCGATTCAAAAAGGAACGGTCCTTTATATTCACATTTAGTGCACCCGCTTTCCTCCAGATCAGTTATTGTTCGGAATTTTTCATCTTTTCCTATATTGTAATTCTCTTCACATTTACATTTATAGGGTTGAGGGAATTTATTACTCTCTCTATAGTATGTTGGGCCAAAATAATGATTAGGAATTGTTTCTTCAGAATCTGGTTTGACACTTAATATATACAAATCAGAATTTTTCTTACCTAAGGGTGTGGAAAAATCATAATTGTTGAAATTTTCTTTAGTTTCTACCTTTTCAAGATTCATTTTATCAATAAAGGACTCAATGAGACTTTCTTTTTCTTGTTCTATATCGAATGATAGAAAAATCTTAGTTTGGGAATCCTTTTTTGCACACTGAACTGCCCTTGATAATCCCAATTCCAATCCTTCTTTTGTCATTGGTGGTTCCAGAAAGATATAATCAAATTGGTTTTTCAAAACTGCAATCATTCTAATGCGAAAATCGTGATTCACAAAACGAATACTTCGGATTTTATGATCAAACTTCATTTTGAAAACTATTTCAGGAATTCTTCTATCTATGTCTAAAACAGCTAAATCTTTTGGTTTAGATGACATACCAATAAAGAGTGATGTTAGATCCATATCTCCAATTAAGATAATCCTCTTTCCAACATAAGATTCTGGATCTACCAAAAGAGCTCTTTGTATACTAGTGTCTTTTGTTACATAATACTGATCCAATTCTTTATTAGGCTCTCCCCTACTTGCTTTGACCAAGTCAAAAGCATGATTCATTTTAGTTATGGTTTCCTCATCTAAAGGGAAATTAGTCATCGAAAGATGCTAATCATACTAATTTAAAAATCGTTCGATGACTTGTTAAGAGAGAAAAGTTAGTTGTTTCAGTACACCAAATAATTGTTCAATTGGTAATTTCTGAAGTTTGGATGAATCTCGTGATTTTCGTTCAAGTTCTTTTAATAAAACACTGAATTCGTATGCTGATTTAGCCAATTGAGCAAAGGTTTGTTCATAAGTTGATATTGATTGAAGTATGTCACTAGAATTAGTTGCTAGCTTTGCAGCATCATTGAAAAAGGTTGCAGCTTTATAATTTTCTTTGTTTGTATCTGCCCCAAAAGCAAGAATAGCTTTTTTAGTAGCTTCTAAGAAATGAATTAAAGCATCAGCTAAGTTCTTCTTAATTTCAATAGTATTCCAACTGACTTCTGAATCATCTATCTTAAAGAGCTTTTTATGTTCTAATAATTCCTTGCAATCAGCAGCAATTCTTGAGTTTATTGCGTCAAATAATTCAAAGTGTCTGAAAGTATTGTTGATAATAGCAAGGTAATTGCTCTTTATTGTGGGCTCTCTTGAATGAGCAAGTTTGTATCCTTGAGCAAGTTTGTCAATTACAGTATTAAGGAATAAGAATTGCCTAGCCAATTCAAATAATCTAAGTTCAACGTCTTGTCCTTGTATAAATGTATTTGAATATCGCTGCTCCACCCATTTACTATCTATATTAGATGTTCCACTGAGTTGAGAAATTTCTAAAGCTTTTGTTGAATAATAATGTGCCTTAGCATGGTAAATTAGATCGAGCACTTCGTTTGTTTCTTTATCTCTTAGGTATTGTTCTAGATGAATTGAATCTGCAATAAATTCTAAACATTCGATGTCTTTGACAATGTAGACTTTTTTCTCTGTTTTTGGTAGAAAATATGCAGCGAGTTTTATGTTCTTGATATTATCTATTAAAACTTCTACATCTTCTATTTTGATTTTTTTACCTTTTTTCTCTAATTTCATAAGTTGAACTGAAATATCATTAGTTGCATATTCTAACCTTTCAATAAATCTCACAAAATTCTGTTCCGCTCTTTCCATTGCTTTGGGATGGGGAATATCTTCTAAGATTGCTATTTTAAACTCCTGAACATAATTTAGATAAACAAAAGGAAGGCTACTCACATAATTAATATTAACCTTTAAACCAGGTCTATTCACTATTTCCTCGATTTGTTTTATTAATTCTTGAACTGAATCTTTTTTTGCGATTGGTATAGTACTAACCAATTGAGAAGTTTTAGATGCTAGTTCTGCTATACTATGTAAAAATAGATGTACTGTTTCTTCCTTTACTATTTCCTCTTTTAGTTTAAGATTTCTATCTGAGGCTTGAGTGTTTTTCGAAATAATCTCAAGAGCTTCTTGTTCTAATCCTAAAACTAGATTGAGATACTCAACACTTGCAATGAAGATATCATTCTTTGCAGCTTCATAACTTAATCTGAAGTAATGGTCAATTAGTTCTTTATTTCGTAAGGCTTGATTAATTGGAATGAGATTTTCTTCAATCAATTTTGCCTTCAATTCCGGATCTTCAGGTAATTGCTTATAGAAACTCAAAGATTTTTGTAAATGAGATAAACTCTTTTCAAAAGCAAAATGAGATGCTATAGGATCCTTCCACCACCAATCTTTTCCTAATCGATTTAATAGATCTGCTGTAAAAGATACTTCAAATTCTGAATATGCAAGTTCATAAGAACCGCTTTCTTCGATATAACGTTTATTAGTTTCACTTTGAGGAGAGTTTTCAAGTATCTGTATTAGCTGATGTTTCTGATTTAGTAAAAGAAATGTTAGCATAATCTCTTCAATACTTGAAGCTCGGGGGTGAGTAGAATCAAAATAAGTTTGTGAAATGTTATTCAATATATGGTGTCCTTCAACAAATGAACTACAGTAATCTACTGATGGTTCTGTATCAAAAATTCCTGTATTTACAATATCTGAATATGTGATCATTAGAATAGCTAGCTCCATTTGGAATTCTTGGAGATTTTCTATTTTAATTGTTAAATTTTCCTTTCTGTCCTTATCACTCTCAATTTGTGATTTATCCCTTGTCCATTCATCCAAGAATCTCTGATAAAGAAGTTTCGCTAATGAAGAAACGTCAGAAAGAGAATCCGCACAAATTCTGGAAAAACTTGTCCATATTTCGCTTATTTCTACTAATTCATCAATTTGAATGAAAGATTGATATATCCTCTCTCTTTCTAATTCCATTAATACGAATTGTTTGAACGGTGAATCACCGAGTAATTCTATGGTGCCTTTGGAAAATAACATTAAACATTGGTAAGAAAGTTACTAAAAAAACATTTTGACTGCAATACATAGAATAAATATTATAATTACTTCGATTTCGATTGTTCAATTTGAGTCTGCTGTTTTCTCTGGTTTGTACCAACTAGGTTCGGTAAGCTCACCAAGTTTTCTATTGAACTCTTGAACCATTTTTCTTGCATGAACTGTTGTTTTAGCGGGTATAGGTTTGATTTTATTTAGCTTCACAACTCTTCCACAATACGGGCATTTTTTTGTTTTTTGTTTTGCTTTACAGTAACTGAATTTTCCACATTTCAACCTAGTACATCGTATTACTGCATAATCTGCTTCCATTATTTTTATTCTCCAACTATTGTGATTGCAATCCTGCGAGATCGGGGGCGAACATCTAGGCAAACGAAGACAGGTTGTTGCCATGTACCAAGTTGTAATCTTCCATTATGAATGGCTAATGAAAGACTAGGCCCTAGTAAAGATGCCCTTAAGTGTGAATGCGCATTTGAATCAATTCTATCGTGTTTGTAGCCAGCTCCTTTTGGAACAAGTTTTTCTAACATTTTTCTGAAATCATCTAAAACTCCTGATTCGAATTCTATTGCAGTCAAAGCTCCTGTTGATCCAATCACATTAGCAGTTAGTATTCCTTCTTTTATACCTGATTTGGAAACTAATTTGTCTAACTTATGTGTCAAATCGACTATATCTATTTCTCCCTCTGTTTGAAACTGTAATGTTTCTGCAAATACTCGCATGTTATCACTTGGATTTGTTTTACTGGAATATTAAAAAATGATTATAAAAACTAACTGATGATTATAAATAGGACAAAAATTCAGTGTGATAATACAACTTCACGAATTTGCTACTTTTCTGATAATATTGTTGTATAGAAGTGCTTTAGCAGCTTTTTCTGCGTCTGGTTCTGTGAGTTTCATTAGTTTTGCTATCTCACTTATCGTTGCTGCTCCTTTATATTTGAGTAGAGAAATCACTTTGTCTTGTTGTGAGCTGAATTTCAATTTCATGTCTCTCTTCCCCATTGAGGGATCTAGCTCCAGTCTCGAAGTTAACATGTTTTTGATTGGTTTTCCATATTTGTGCAAATGATCGTCAACAAAACTCTTCATTGCTCCAAATCGTTCAACCCTGCCATTCCATTCTTCAAGTTCTTTAGAGTATCTGCTGAGAAATTCATCTTGAATGGAATCAATTTCTTGTCTTACTATTAATTCATCATCACAATTGTCGATACAAGCTACAGTTACAGTGTTTTTCCCAGTTGTGTAAACAAACTTGTAACTTGAGGTTTGAAGAAAATCACAACCTTCATCTATGTTCTGTGCAAAAATCTCTATTGCACTTAAGAAACTCGTAATTAGATTCTCATCATGCTCTATGCTACCATACTTTCGATGAAAGAGACATTCACCTGTATCTTTAGCTATCCATAGATTATGTAGCATAAGCTTCATGAAGATTAAAGTCATTCAAAAGAAAAATGCATATAATACATGGGTATTTTCACCTATATATCAAAATGACTTTTTTTTACCAAAGTAAAACCACATCGAGCACACTTTAATATGTAGGAATCCACTTTAGTTCCCTTCCCTGCATGTTCTAAATTATATCTACAATTTGGACACAGGATATCTCCAGGTTCCAATGCTAATATTCTTTCCATTTCTATTACAAAGTGTTGTTGTTGATCTATTATTTCGGATATTGTTGTAAGATAATATCCTTCTGAATATTTAGAGATAATAATTGTATCATTTTGCTTTACCGGATAGTTTTCAAACCATTCATCTAATCCAGTAATCTCTCCCTTTTTCGTAATATGAGAACCATAGTATTCATCAAAAGACTCAATAAAAAACAATACTCCTTCTTTGGGAAACATTTCTCTATCTTTTCTAGAGATTGAAATTGTTTTTCCCTCTAACTCTTTACCTGATACATTTTTTACTATAAATCCTACATGCAAAGAATTATCCCCATAGCTCTCATTCATTTTGTTGCAAATAAGCTAAATGCACAAACAATTTAATATCTTTTTATCGAGAAAAACCGAATAATAGAAAAATCAGTTCGATTTTTCTTTCTTCAAATCTATTAATTCTTGAGGTACAACAGTTATTATTCTCCTTGGAGCCACTTCAAATTCAATACTCCTTGCTCCAAAACTCACAATCTCACCTTCGACTTCTATTGGTAGGGGTTTGTCTGCTTCTATACTCATTTTCCTACCATTATAGAAATTAACTCCCTTCTTACCAACATGTTTCCCTGGTTTTAGTACATTAAGCAGATAATACTGATATAGTTTTCCTACATCTCCCGCTATGACTATTTCAAAGTCCTCTCTAAAACCATAATTATTTGGTAGAACATTGAATCCTCCTCCAAATCGATTCCCGAATCCTACTGCCATAATCACTAAATCTGTTTTAATTTCATCTAAGTCATCAATCTTAATTCTTGATGGAACCACTCTATATTTTGTTATTCCTTTGAGAGCAAGGTAATAGTATTTGACAAATCCTTTTAACCATTTAGCGTCTGTGAATGACGATACTGAGATAGTTGCTCCAACTCCTGTGTCTACAATATTTACAAAATACCGCTCATTATCCTCACATCTAGCTATTCCTACTCCTAGATCTAGCGTTTTAAATTCACTTAGAATGTTCAAACTCCTCATGTAGTTATCATCATATTTATGCCCAAAAGCAAAATCATTTCCATTTCCTAAAGGAAGAACTCCGAATGTTCCATCTATTTCATATACACCGTTTGCAACTTCATTTACTGTACCGTCCCCTCCTGTTGCTACAATGCAGTCGAAATCTTTTCCTTTATCTCGAGCAATATCAATTGCATGTAGGGGTTCCTTTGTTAGTTCTACCGAATAGTCAAAATTTTGATTCTTGATTTCTGATTCAACCTTTGGCCACATCTTACCTATTTTACCATTTCTGGCATTAGGATTAACAATAAACAAATATGAAACCATAGAACAAACTGAACCTAGCTATATTTAAAGTTTAATGAGAAACAGAATGGAGCCTCGGAGGGGACTTGAACCCCTGTCCTGTGGTTGTCTCTTTAAAAAATACGAGACCACCGCTCTCGGCCGGCTGAGCTACCGGGGCATTTCAATTCATTCTTTGGTATAGAATATAGACAAAAAATAGATATGCAACAAGAATCAATCTAACGGAAATGCTGCATATCCTCTGAATTCAATCCAATCCTTAAGCTGTTCATCAATTATTTCTTGAATCGCGTCCTGATCAAGGCTTCTAGCCATTTCTTCGTCTTGAGTGAACATAGCCATAATATAGCGATCTCCTCCAAATCTTAAGTCCCTTAGGATAAAAATCTCATTGACATCTTTATCTAATGTATATCTTCTGATTCTTAGAAATGGTTCTCTCATATTCACTATGGTTTCAATAGCTTCATAATATGCTGTATGTGCTAAATCTTCTAGTTCTTCCTGTTCTGAGTATTGAGCGAAGCACACATTGCTTCTGAAATCATATAAACCAAAGAAATCAGCTTTAAGTTGCTCAGCAGCCTGTTTTGATGCATCAATAACTCCATGTTGTATAAGTGATATGTCTCTAAATATGTGAGAAAAGGCACCTAAAATAGAAGATCTTATCTTAACGCTTGTTCTGAATAAATCTTTAGCTGGATTAAAGTAGGGACAATTGTTTGTCATATATTCAATAATTGAGCTAAAAATCTCTGTTGTTTTATTGTCAATTTCATATTCAGGATCAGATTTGTGGAAGAATATTTTCCAAGGTACCTTAAGCTTTAATGCATTAGTAACATTGATAATTTGCTTCAGATATTCAAAACTCTCTTCAAATCTGTCTTTAGCTTGTACATCAACAACATAAATAATAATATCTGTTCCAAGGAAATATTGTTGAGGATTATTTAAATAATCTTCACGATAAACATTTTGTCCTCCTAGTTCATGAATATGTACATCCATACCAAAAACTTCGATTTTGCTTCTCAACAGGCCTCTCGTCGGAGTGAGAGCATATAACTTTTGAAACAATAATGATAATGCACCTCGGTGCTTTAGAGCTATTGACAATGAGGTTTTACCCGCATTATCAATCCCAATCATTACAATTTTAGCTCCCGTCGTAATTTTATCAGTATCACCAACTAAAAGAAGTCGGCTAGCTGCAATCCAGCTGTTTACTCTCTCTTTTGGAATCTTCTTGATTATCTTATCGTATTGCTGATCCCACTTACTAGCTAAATCGTCAATAGTTTCTAAGCTCAATTCTTTCAATAACTTATATTCTTCTTCTGAAATGTCAAGCAAAGCAATTATTGGGAATTTCTTAACATCTTCTTTCTCTTTATATTCGTCTTTTAGGAGTTTGTTCCTCAGTTCAGTCATCTTCAATCTTCCCCAGAATAATGAAGGGATTAAACAAGTTTCTTTATTACACTTATTCATAAGTCAAATAAGTATTTTGTTGACAATCATATGTAAAGTATCTCTATCTTCTTTGCATAAATAAAGTTTAAAAAGGCAAAAGCTAGCGCTTTACTAAATTGAATGGAGTATACAAAATTGCGAAAACAAAAGATTAAATTTCTTGTTATCTTTTCTATGATAATTCTAGGACAATTCCTAGCAAGTAGTTTAGTAAATTCTTTTACGTCTACAGATGCTAAGAATAACGATTATTCTCCTAATTTACCAGACAAAATAGTCTATCTTAATAGTACTGAGCCTGTGATTGATGGAGATTTAGAAAGTTATGAAGGAGAATGGGAAAATGCTACTTCCTATTCTGCTAATTTTGGTAATAGTCATATACCAGTATCAATTCTTGTCCAAGCAAATTTAACCCACCTATTTATGGGTTTTAGTTATACAAGTTCAATTTATATACCTATTAATACTACTATCCCAACTGGAGATAGTTATAATAACGAAACTCACACTTGGTATACAATAATATTTGATAGAAACTACGACGGATTTTTTGGCTCTGATTTAGCCCCTGATGATGCTGTTGCAATAAACTATCGTGTAGAAGGAGCTCAAGATTCTTACGTTAATGGGACAGGTGAAGTAAATTCATTTGTAACAGATTTAAACGTAAGTGGAGAAGAGAATTCATCTTCTGCCTTATCTGAATATGAGGATGATTTTCATGATCATGTTGTTTCCATCGAGTTAGTCAAGGAATTAAAATCAGGAGACACTTTGGGAAATGATATTCAACTCAATCCTAGTGAAACAATGAAGTTTTCGTTAATAGTATTTCAAAATTATACTGCAATATTTAACAACACTTTCTTATATGATAATAATCCGACAAGTTGGTTGTCCTTTACATTAGAAAAACAACATACTTACTTCTCTCACGTTGAAGACTTTGCGGAAATTGATGTTCTTACTTATGTAACAGATTCATACAAAACAGCATGGAAGAATATGTCATCATTTTCAAATTTCCTCTCTCCGTATCAATTGAACGTAACACACATCACACCTAGTGATGACTTTGTATTTACAACTCAAAGATTAACAGATCTTGATCTTGTTATACTTGCAGGTTCATTGAGATCTTTAGAGGATGAAGAAATAGATGCATTAAGATTTTATGCTTCATCAGGTGGTAGCTTGATGATTTTAGGAGATGCAGGAAAAAGAGCTCAAAGAGTGAATGAATTACTGGCTTATTTCGGTCTCGAAATTTACAATGCAACTCTTTTTTCAAAAGAATTGGCCATTAACTCTTCAATTTCTGTTGATGATTCAGCGTTTTATGACCTAGATTATTTAACCAGTACTACAGCATTTACAGATCAAGCAGTAGATACAATTAGGTATGATGGATCAGCAATTAATTTCACATTGGAAATTGGAGAAGGAATAATAGAGCTACAAGATGGGGATTTATATCCAACTATTGAGATTCTTGGAGATTATTTCATTGATTTAGATAAAGATGGACTGTTTGATGCAGCTAATGATTTATCGATAAATAATTCAGCTACACTGCAAGCAGGCGTTGAATTACAAAGGGGTGGAAGACTAATTGTTACTGCTTCTTCTGATTTAATGAATAATAGCTATTTTGTTAGTGAGTCAAACAGGCACTTGCTATTAAGGCAGGTTCAATGGCTTCTTGGTTTTCAAAACACAATTTCATATGACAACTATGTTATTGCTCAAAATGAGATTCTCATAGGTGAAGAGATAAACGTGAATATTTCAATAACAGGAGATAACGGAACCATCTTGAACAATCTTAGAGTGTATATAGCTATACAGGAATTAAAAACTGATTTAAATACAACAGATCTTTCAACAAATCTTACAACAATCGACAATACTAATTACAATGGTTCTATTATCCCATTTACAACCAGGAATAAATCTAAATTTGTCGATATTACAATACGCATGCATCAAAGAGGTCATGG
>JAGLTP010000222.1 GCA_023135215.1 Candidatus Heimdallarchaeota archaeon | reverse complement strand
TTAAAAAACTTGTTTCACTAGCATTTATCCACATTCTTGTAATATTTCTACTAACTTGATTAAATATGTTGTTCATTTCTGATTTTTTCTCGAGCATTTAATTAGGTATATAATTATGAAAAGCATGGATTTAGTATCGCGTATAATGTCACTTAACTTTAAAAAAAAGTGGGGAATTGAAATGAACAAAGATTTTGATATGAACAAAATAGAAATAGTAGAATTTAATCCCGTTGAATGTTCGAAAGAAGATTGGCAATTATATCATAATTATAGAAGAATCAGACATGAGGAAACAAGTCCAGACGATCCTTTAACACCCGATGAAATAGTGGAAAAAGGTTTACAAATGCAAATGGATCATCCTGAGATGGTACCTTCTTTGTACTCTATCAATGATACTTCAATTAACAAAAGGATTGGAACTGTTGCGTTTATAGTTTTCAGGGAAACTTCTCCCTCCTATGAAGGAAATAAACATCTAATGCAATATGATATAGCTTTGTTACCAGAATACCGTGCACAACTGAGGAGTGAAAAGTTATCCAAGCTTGCCAAAACAGGAGAAAATGCTGAAGAAAGGCTTTCAGAGAAAAGAAAAAAAAGTAAATATGTTGGTATGAATAGGAATAGCAGCACAAGTGAAAGACGTGTCCCCTAGCACTTTACGAAGGTGGGAAAAAGAAGAGAATATACTACCAGCTAGGAGAACAAGGGGATATGATTGCACTCATAACCTCTTTTGCAGGAAGATTGCACAGACTATAGAGAGTAAAAACCCCACCAGAAAAAAGGGGATTTTATCGAGTTTAAATAGCATTTTGAGGATTAAATACTGAGAAAAATTGGTCACACACACAGCAACCAAATTACAAGCACTCCTTCCCCCCACTTCAAAGGGAGTAATGAGAAGCTATCAAGTAGTGCTCAACTATGCTGACCAATCCCAGCGAGAAGAGATTAACCGGAGGATAAGAGCTTTAGAAGACCAGCAAGAGCTGTTACTAACCCCTCAAGTAATCAAACAAGCGGTGGAATTGTACAGATCCAATCCAAAAGAAGGATTCTTCACTCGACAACTCTGCAAAG
>JAGLTP010000221.1 GCA_023135215.1 Candidatus Heimdallarchaeota archaeon | reverse complement strand
AATTTAGCTTCTAGACGACCTATTAACTCATTTTGATAAAGTAAAGGATAAACATAATAACCCCACTTTCTGTCCTTAGGAATTTTATATACTTCCCAAACATAATCGAAATTAAAAACTCTCAAAGTTAATTCTCTATTCCAAATAATTGGATCTAATGGAGCAATTGCTCTCATTTCATCATCGATTGGCGAATCAAGAAACTCTCTCCAATTAGCAGGAACAGCATACCCAATTTGTTCACCTTTTTTTCGAAGAATCTCTGGACACTTATCATCCTCTGAATTCTCAAACCATATAGGAGAAAGACCTTTCTTTTTTCCCAAAGATAATTTACCATCTTTAGTGATTGTGGCTTTTCCTAGAGAAATTAGAGGATATGATTTCTGTTTAATCAAGAATTTCTGATAACTGATTTCTTCATCAGTAAAAGTACTCCCTCTCAGAGAATTTTCATCAAGATAATTCTCAATAACATCATACTTCTTCCTCCAATGTTCATCTCTATGGCAAATAGTAGCTTTACCTAGAATCCATAACATCTCTAAAGCCATACCTGCTAAATTACTAGTTTTCCAGAAATAAAAATCAGGTTTAACATTAGCCATCTCTCCTAAATTTGCAGCTGTTGAAGGACCATTTTTTATTAGAAAACTCCTTGCTTCTTCTAATACACCAGGATGCAATTTTTCCATTTTTTCCAATCTGGATTGAAAATATTTGTGCAAATATTCTCTTTTCATATGAGTAGCAAAGATTGGGTAATGTTCTTTGAAAATAGCCATAAGATTAGGAAAGTAGCTTTCAAAGACGATTCTTTCTTGATAAACTATGTTTTGAAATTCATTAATTTTATAATCTGGAATTCTTGACAGGAGAAACAAATCATGATTTCTTCCTGCTGGATTTAAAGGATCCAACTGGATCATAGCTTGCTCTTGAATGACTTTCTGTATTCCATTTTTCCCCTTTCCTTGCCACTTGTGTAAATGTGTACCAACAACAGCAGTTTTCCTTAACTCTTCTATCGTAACATCATGGATTTTTGCTTTCATTACATCTCACATAAAAAACTGATCTAATTTAGTTTGGGTTTTATTATATTCATATAATCTGGAACGATGTTTCCAATATTCGATAGGAAATTTAAGATAATTTGGAATTAGAGCAAATGCTGAATCTATACTGTCAGCTGTTACGTAAGCTTTATCGAAAGCTCCCCTAACACCCATTCTTACTACCCATACACCTAGAGGAAATTTATACTCACTAGTTATTTCTCTAAAAACTAGTATCTGTGCTTGTTTTTGTATCCTTAATAGGTATTCAGTAGCTGCTAGGCGTGCAGCATAATAACCACCTGTGACATTTGAAGCATATGCGGTTCTTCCGTTATATCCTTCCCAGTCTCCAAGACCTATATCAATCATACTTGGATTCATGAAAGCTCCACTAAACCATGTTTCAATAACTTCAAAAGACCACACATCTGGAATCAAGAGAATGAAGTAATAGTTTCCAAAATAATTATAGCTAAAAATCCTAAATTCACCTAGTTCTTG
>JAGLTP010000220.1 GCA_023135215.1 Candidatus Heimdallarchaeota archaeon | reverse complement strand
AGTGTAACCAAGGGATTTAAAAGGCTATTTTCTTTGTACAAATCATAAGTCTCAATTTGAGATAGGACAAGACTATGTCTAAGCAAATAATTGAAATTAATGATCTGACCTTTTACTATGGAGAACAAAAGGGTATTGAAAACCTGAGTCTTAAAATCAATGAGGGCGAAATTTTTGGATTTCTTGGTGAAAATCTGAGTAGAGGATACTCTTTAGCAGAAAATCTTACCCACAAAAATTTAATTTCATTATCAGATAAATCTCTGTTTATAAACCTAATAAGAGTTCTTGAGTTAATTTCGATATTTTCTTCTTCAATTGCTGAGGATAGCATTGCAGTGTTTTTTATATCTATTTCAAGAACTTCCATCGGTATACTTTTTGTTTCACAAAATTGAACTTTGTGGAAATCATCCTCTATATCTATCAAAAGATACCCTTTAGGTTCTGTAATTTCCATAAAACTTGTCCTTTCAATTGAACCTGTATAAAATACTCTACTATTTTGAAGTTTTTGGGATCTATGTATATGTCCAGTAATTACTAGGAGAACATTTTCTGGTAGTTTCTCTGTTCAAGTGTATCTATTTTGTTTGTAAAAACATGATTATGAGGTCCAAAACAGGCTCCATCAAAGAGTTGATGACATAGAACAATAATCTTTTGCGCTGGATTCTCTTTCGCTATTTTAGCTATTTTTTTAAATATATTTCTTGGAGAATTACCTTCAAAAGGAAATGAGAGAATAGCTACTTCAGATAAACCCAGTAGTGTTAGTTTGTTCATAAAATAAATATTATTATTAAAATGATTTATCAAGGATTCAGGAAGAACTGACTTATCGTGATTTCCTGGTATAGCAACTAAAGGAATATCATTTTCTGCAAATTTATGAATTATATCATATGCTTTTTTTATAACTACTTTTTTTGGTGAAGAACGATTAAACATGTCTCCACCATGCAACACCAAATCTGCTTTCTTCGAAACTGCTTCATTCAAAACATTTTCGAAAGCTAGATTCATTCTTTCAATTGATTCCTTCTTTGCTACAGCTGTTCTACCATATTCAAATCCAAAATGAGTATCAGCTGTAGCAACAATTCTCATACTATTTCACTAACAGAATTTAGTATAAAAATACAAGAAAAATCATCATCTACCATTTCAGAGTTTTAGAAAAATAGTTCCATTTTTCTCGAACTTCCTCTATTCTAATTTCCTCAAACATAGCCTATTTAAATAAAGATTCCAATACTATATTAAGTAAATTTATGGGGGTTCATAAATTGAGAAAAACAAGAATTATAGGTCTATTATTCATTTTTGGTTTATCAATCATGAGTAGTAGCCTTTTGAACACAAATGCAGGAGATACATTTCCTGCTACAACTGCCGTAATAGCTACTCAAGATGATGGCATAGTAATTGATGGAGGTTTTACAGATTGGGCTAATCCTGTTCTTAGTTCTATGGATATACTTGAATTTGGAAATCCAACAAATATTATTACTGTAGACTTCAAAT
Organism: Candidatus Heimdallarchaeota archaeon; assembly: GCA_023135215.1. The sequence goes on along the minus strand of JAGLTP010000220.1, from coordinate 839 downwards.
TCGCATATAATGATAGTTTCCTATTCTTCTATGCTTATATTCCTGCTTCTATGGGTCATGTTAAGGCTATGGATGTACACTTCTTCGGAAGATCGGATCAAAATGATGGAGTTCATATGAATGCGTATTCTCCAGAATATCTTGATCTAGCTTTTCCAGATGAAGACGTAACAGCAACAATTCCTCTTCCTGATGAAGATTATTTTGGTACTAACGATGTAATTGCAGCTTCAATTTATGCAAGTGATAGTGGTTCTTATTTCGAATTTGCCAAAGAAATTCGTTCTGGAGATGTAGCTGGAAAGGATATTCACCTAGAATATGGAAATGCAATAGCTGTTGAATTTGCTGCTTGGATTAATGTCTTTCCTGTTGATGGTGGACCCAATTATGGTACAAGCACAGAAACAGAATTCAGATACATTCGATTGAGTGTAGGCTATGATGATGGAGACGAACTTTTAATTGGTACTCCAGATGTTAGTAATCAATATCTTTGGGTAGAGGGTGAAGAATACCAAGCTCCATATCTAGATGGAGTTGTCACTTTCGATGGAATTGCTGATGAAGCAGTTTGGTCTGAAGCAACTGTATATAACGTTACTTTAGCCTATCAAAATTTTACTGACGGAACTTGGGACCCATTTAATACAATTACAGGTGAAATGAAACTTTTCCATGATGGTACTAACCTATACATTTCCTTCAAAATATATGATGTATTATCTACATCTAATGATTTCCTAGCATTTATAATTGGAAAATCAGTTGATATGCTTAACTATACAGATGGAACTGATTTTGTTATGATCAGTGAACATGGTTATTATGATGGTTTC
>JAGLTP010000022.1 GCA_023135215.1 Candidatus Heimdallarchaeota archaeon | reverse complement strand
TAGAAAATGGTTCTTACGGTCCAGTTCAATCTAATGTCTCAACTTACATGGCAAATGTAGAAATGCCTGGAAATGAAAGATACTACAGTTTTAATCATAGTCAAATCCATTTCATAGTTATCAATACTGAAGAATTTTGGGATGATGATGATTATTTTTTCGATATTACTACTGCTCAGTATGACTGGATAATTGATGATTTAGCAAACAATGACAAACCTTTCACAATAGCTCTTTTCCATCGACCATGCTATTCTATTAGAAGTAATTATAGGGTTCTGAATGCAAAAGAAATTGCTAAAGTTTTGGAACCTATTTTTATAGAATATGGAGTGTATCTAACTTTTTCAGGACATGATCACTATTATTATAGAACAACAAGAAATGACATTACACATGTTGTTACAGGTGGAGCTGGAGCACCATTATATGTGCCAGAGAGAACAGATCAAGTAATAGAAGGAGATGTGTATTTCGCTAAATATCATTATGTGAATGTTTCAGTTACAGATGATACAATTAAGCTTGAAACATTTGCTTATGCTGGGGATAATATCGTTTCACCAACTATAACAGATACTTTCGAGATATCATTAAACGTTACAGAAGAGACAATTTTCTTTCCAATATTCATCTCAGTAATAATAATATCACTTTTAAGAAGAAGAAGATTATAAATTATTCCTTCTTTTTATTTTTAATCATATGATAAAGATATTATTGTTTCACAAAAGTTTCAACCAACTTATCAATAGGGTTAATTTCTAAGATATTTTATTGAACACGGAAGTAGGAATTGTTTTTTTACTATTATTTCTTCTAGAAATCGTGCTAGCTTCTAATAATCCCTAATCTCTTGAATTCTAACTCCTTCCTTAGCTTTCTTTTCTTCATTTTCTAGAAACTCCTCGAATCCATCTTTTTTAATTGCTTCAATATGCTCAAACAAGTAGGAATATCTATTTCTTTGATAATCAGTATGATCACACTTAGCGAATTCTTCACATAATAGGCAATTATCAACTAAATTTTGTTGTATTTTGTCACATTTCTTGACTTCACACCAGCTCTCTGTAGCATTACGACAACCTAGACATGTTGAGCTGATGAACCACTCCAAACCTTTTAGAAAATTCTCATAATCAAACGATTCTTCTACATCTTTCAACCAACTATAATCTTGTTCCACCCATTGTTTGAATTGTTTAGCTAAATTTGTTACTTCCTCTGTGTATCCTCTGCACTGTCCACAATATACTCCACAACGACCAAGTTTTTGATTAAGAGACATAATGAAACATTAAGAAATGTTTATTTAAAGTTTTAATTTGCTTCTTATACTTAATAACTTTAACAAACTTTTAAAATTGCTTTTTTCTTTTCAATTTATCTTTAATCGAGGAATGGGTATGAACAAAAGAGAAAAAACTAAAGCGAAGAATCCTTATGTGAAGTGGTTTTTTGTTCATACTTTAAATCATAAAGTGCTTTTTACTCTTACTTTCATAGGGATAGTTGCAGTAACCTACACACGAACAATTATACCAATTCGAATTGGAGAGATAACTGATGATATTGTAAGTAAACAAGCAATTCAGAATCTCCTAATTACAATGGCAATTCTGTTAGGATTCTATTTCCTTAGAAATATAGTTGAATATACTACTTGGATGATAGGACACCAGTTGGGCTCCAAAACTGAGCAATCAATGCGTAAGGAATTCTTTGGAAATGTTCAAAACAAACCTCTGAGTTTTCATGATAGAATCAAAACAGGGGATTTGCTAGCTTTAGCTACAAATGATTTACGTGTAGTTAACACTCTAATAGCACATGGATCATTCTACGTTTACCCCTTCATTCAAACCATCGTTACTATAGTACAAATTCAAACTTTTAATTATAGAATGGCTTTACTTACTATACCTTTTTTGGGATTGTATGTCTATTTTGTGCTAAGATACCGTAAACATTTACTTCCTTATTCAAAAGCATCTCTGACAAAACATGCTGATGTTGCTGTTTCCTTACAAGAGAGTTTAAACAGCGTTCAAGTTGCCAAATCATTTTGTGCAGAAGAAGTAGAATATAACAAGTTTAGAAAAGCTGTTCAAGCTTTCAGAGACAATAGATTAGGGGAGATTAGAATACAAGCTCGATTTTATCCCCTACTGACTCTTTACGCTGCAATTGGTGTTTCTATAGTATTTGGTACAATATTAATCAGAAATAATGGTATGACAATAGGTGAATTAACAGCTGTATTGCTCTTATTAATCGCTCTTATTCATCCTACTCAGATGATTTTCTGGGCTACAAGAGATATGATCAGAGGATTTGGAGCAAGCGAAAGGTTGTTTTCAATAATTTCGATAGGTGAAGTTGAGCTATTACCTGCTAAGAAAACAGATTACTCTAATATCTTTAAAGGTGCAATTGAATTTCAAAATGTTTCATTCACATATCCTAATGGTAATCCTAAGAATCCACAGGTTTTAAAGAATTTGAACTTCAAAATCAAACCTAATCAAACTGTTGCTTTAGTTGGTCCAACAGGTTGTGGGAAAACATCTTTAGCTAA
>JAGLTP010000219.1 GCA_023135215.1 Candidatus Heimdallarchaeota archaeon | reverse complement strand
GATGGTTCATCGAGCATGTAAATACTCTTATCATGAGTTTTCTTTGATAATTCTCTAGCTATTTTCAATCTTTCTGCTTCCCCTCCACTTATTGTTGTTGTTGGTTGTCCCATTCTTAGATACCCTAATCCTACATCAACCGCTAATTGAAGAGGTCTACTTATCTTTTCAATATTCGAAAATAGTTCACGCGCTTCCTCTATAGTCATCTCTAAAATATCTGCAATAGACTTCTTTCTATATCTTGATGTGAGAATAGGCTTTTTGTACTTCTTCCCTTTACAACTCGGGCATAAAACCCAAACATCTGAAAGAAAGAGCAATTCTATTCTTTTATGTCCTAATCCTCGGCACTCATTACATTGACCTTTGTAAGTATTGAAGCTGAAATGACCTGGCGTGAAACCTCTTGCTTTTGATTCTGGTAAAAGAGCAAAGAAATTTCTTATATCATCTTGCACTCCTAAATATGTTGATGGATTTGACCTTCTTGATTTGCTCAAAGAGGATTGATCAACAACTATTACTTTGTTTATACCTTCAAAATTTGTAAGTGATTTATATTTGCCAACTTCAGTTCTTTTGCCCTGAATGTTCTTTTCAAGCCCCTTCTGAAGTGTGTCAATTACTAAAGATGATTTACCAGCTCCACTAACACCAGTTACTGCAGTGATTATTCCTTTTCCGAATTCAACATCTATTTTTTTCAAATTATTTTGAGCTGCTCCTTTTAATTTAATAGAGGATTCTGCTTTCCTTCGTTTCTTAGGTGTTTTAATTTTCTTTGAACCAGAAAGATAGCTTGCAGTCAAAGAATCTTCTCGTTGCAAAAGTTCAGTAGTACTCCCTTCAGCAACTACATCTCCCCCTTGATCTCCACCTAGTGGACCAAGTTCAATCATGTGATCTGATTCTTTAATTATGATGTCATCATGCTCAACAACGATTACATGATTTCCATTATCTCTCAATTGCTTTAGAGTAGTAAGTAGCTTATCTATATCTCTTGGGTGTAAGCCTATTGTTGGTTCATCTAGAACATAGGTGACACCTATAAGTCCACTCCCAATCTGTGAAGCAAGTCTTATTCTCTGGGCTTCTCCATTGGATAACGTGCTTGAACGCCTATCTAATGTTAAGTAACTCAAACCAACATCAGTAAGATATTGAGCTCTTTTCTTTAATTCAACTAGAATTCTATCAGCTATCTTAGCTCTTCTCTTATTAAGCTTCAAAGTATTAAGGAAGTCAAGAAAATCATCAACAGCATAAGTGGAAAGGTCGTTTATCGATTTATCTCCTACAGTTATCGCAAGAACTTCTGGTTTTAATTTTCTTCCATTACAATCAGAACATTTATACTCACTATAGTATTGATGCATTTGATCCTTTCTTTGACTAATGTATCTTGATTCAGTTTCAGCAGCCATCCAATTGTCCCATCTGAGAATTAGTCCTTCCCATGGTCCTCTTCTAGTATATTCTGAAGAAGATTTTTCTCTTTCTCGAATGATTCTAATTGGTACATCTTTACCTTTTGAGCCGTAGAATAAACCATCCAGTTGTTGAGGAGTTAAATCCTTCATTAGAGTGTCCATTGTGAAACCGAAATATTTTGCTACGGAATCAATCATCGCTCTCCTCCACGAATTAGGATTAGACATCCTTTGAGAAGAATACGGACCTATAGCTCCTTGACTTATCGATTTATCCCAATTCTTGATTATCTTTCTTATGTCGAATTTGCGTATAGTTCCCAGTCCTGTACAATTAGGACATGCTCCTGAATAATGATTAAAACTGAAAAGTCTTGGATGGATTTCAGAAGGAGTTTCATATTCATGATCTATACATTCTGCATTAATTGAATGAGTACTTCTCTCACCATTTTCATATATCTCAACCCTTCCTTTTCCTACACTAACCGCAGCTTCTATTGATTCAGAGATTCTTGATATATTTTCTTTATTCACTTCTGTTCTATCAATGACTACTGATAAAGAGGAAGATTTCTTTACTTCTATCTGTTCATCTACTTGATAGTCTTTCCCATCTATTACAACTCTATTATATCCTTGCTTCTGAAGTTCCTTGATAGTTTCCTTAATATTGACTTCTTCTCCATTAGTTAAAGAAGATGCGATAATTATTTTTTTAGATTCAAAATCCTTAGCTACTAATTTAGCTATTTCATCTGTCGTTCTATTTTTCAATACAATGTTGCATACTGGACAATGAGGAATACCCACTTTTGCATAAAGAAGTCGAAGATAATCATAAATTTCTGTTGTTGTTGCAACAGTCGATCTTGGATTCTTAGAAATAGAATGCTGATCTATAGCTATTGATGGTGTCAAACCAATTATGTCATCAACATCAGCTCTCTCAGCTTTTGTAAGAAACTGTCGAGCATAACTACTTAATGATTCAACAAACCTTCTCTGTCCCTCTGCAAAAAGAGTGTCTATAGCTAATGAACTTTTACCAGAACCGCTAGGTCCCGTGATTACAACAAGTTTTTCTTTTGGGATGTCTAGATTTATACTCTTGAGATTATTCTTAGTTGCTCCTCTCACATACAAAAATTTTGATGGATCTAAATCCTCTTCTTCTACTTTTGTTGGTTCCTCTTCTTCCTCTTTATAATCATCAGTTAGTACTTTCTTCAATGCTTGTCCAGTATATGAAAGCTCATTTTCAAGAATTTCTTCTGGAGTACCTAAATCTACTAGATACCCACCATTTTCTTCTCCACCCTCAGGACCTAAATCTATGACAAAATCAGCTACTTTGATGACATCTAAATTATGCTCAATAATTAAGACTGTATTTCCCTTATCAACCAACCTTTGAAGAACATTTAACAACTTCTTTATATCTTCAAAACTTAATCCTGTTGTCGATTCATCTAGGATATACAGTGTTTTGCCTGTAGATATCTTCGATAATTCTCTGCTAAGTTTTATCCTCTGAGCTTCTCCACCTGATATAGTTGTGCTTGATTGCCCGAGTTGTATATAATCTAATCCTACATCAATTAAAGTTTGCAATATACGGTGAATTTTTGGTATATTTTCAAACACTCCCATTGCTCTACTTATTGTCATGTTCAATATATCAGCTATAGAATGACCCCTATATTTAATCTTCAAAGTTTCATCATCATATCTTTTGCTTTTACAAATTTCACATTCAACTTCAACATCAGGAAGAAGGGTCATCTCTATTTTATTATAACCATGTCCTTTACACGCTTCACATCTACCTAATTTTGTATTAAAACTGAATCTTGTTTTGGTATACCCTCTAAGCTTAGCTGTTGGAATGGTTGCAAATAAATCTCTAATATGATCCATTACTTTTGTATAAGTTGCAGGATTAGATCTTGATGTTCTACCTATAGGCGATTGATTAATTACGACAACCTTGTCAATGTTCTCTAAACCGTCTAGACTCTTGTATCTACCAGGTCTTTGTTTTCCATTATGAAGTTTATTTACTAGAATTGGATAAAGTGTATCTGCAACTAAAGAAGATTTTCCGCTTCCTGAGACACCAGTAACACACGTGAATGTTCCTAAAGGAATGCTTACATCTATCTGCTTTAAGTTATTATGAGATGCTCCTTTGAGAGTAAGGAATTTTTTACTTGTTCTCCTTTTCTTTGGAATCTCAATCTCATCTAATCCCAATAGATATTTTGCAGTGATTGATTTCTTTGAATCTTTTTCAGATAATTCCTTAGGATCCTTTAGGAATAGTACTTCTCCACCCTCGTCTCCTGCTCCTGGACCTAAATCTAACAGCAGATCAGCTGAACGAAGAGTGTCTTCATCATGTTCAACAACTATAACTGTATTCCCACCATCTCTGAGAGTTTTCAAAGAGCTGAGAAGTTTTTGATTATCTCTATTAGCCAATCCAATTGAAGGTTCATCTAAAACATAATTTACACCTTGGAGCTTTGAGCCTATCTGAGTCGCTAATCTAGTTCTCTGAGCTTCTCCTCCACTTAACTCACTTGCAGCTCTATTCATTGTTAGATAATGCAGTCCTACTTTCAGTAAGAAAGATAGTCTGTTTTTTATTTCTTTCAGAAGAGGTTTACCAATAATTTCCTCTTCTCTTGTTAGTTTGACTTCCTCAAAGAACTTAAGACACTTATCGATTTCCAATTTGTTGAGTTCTGCAATATTCTTCCCATTAAACAGAACTGCTAAACTTTCAGGTTTGAGTCTCATTCCTTTACAATCTGGACATTTTGTCTTTTCCATTAGTTCTTCAAGCATTTTTCGTCTGTGTTCTGATGTAAGTCTGTAATAAGCTTCCATTGTAGCTGTTATTAATCCTCTCCATCTAGTTGTCCATTCTCCCTTCCCGCTCCATTTAGCTGCTTGACTATCCCAGTTCCATGTTAGATGATATTCTCTATTTCCAGTTCCGTAAAGTAATTTATCTAATTGTTCTTCAGATAAGTTCTTTATAGGAGTGTTAATATCAAAGCCATTTTCTTGAGCAATAACATTGATGTTCTTCAAACCTATAGATGCATATGTAATGTGTTTCTTGTTCTTGGTCATGGTAGCAATAGCTCCATCGGCTATTGAAAGACTGGGATCTACTATGAACTTCTGAGGAGATATCTCCGCAACATTTCCTAATCCTTTACATCTTTGGCATGCACCAACAGCTGTATTATGAGAGAAGTCTCTAGGGTTGAACTCATTTACTGCTAAACCACACTGTGGACAAACTAGTTTTGTTGAGTAAACTCTTTCCTCCTTCTCCCCAATAATTTTTATTCTACCCTTCGTAAGCTCAAGCGCTAGGTTCACACTGTCAAGAATCAAAGGTTCATTCTTTCTTTCACATTTATTCCTATCAACAATTATCTCAATATCATGAGCTACATATCTCTCTAATTGTACTTCTTCATCATCTAAGTTTACTTCCTTCCCATCCACGATTAACCTGATGTAACCATCTTCTTTCCATTGAACTAATTCTTTTCTATACTCCCCTTTCCTTTTCTCGAACATTGGAGCTACTATCTTGATTCTTTGTCCTTCAAAAGAAGCAAAGATCTGTTCAATAACTTGATCTGAGGGTTGAGCTTCTATCCTAATCTTGCATGATGGACAATGTGGAATACCAACTCTCGCAAATAGTACTCTCATATAATCATAAATCTCTGTTAAAGTACCTACAGTGCTTCTCGGATTCCTCGAAATAGTTTTCTGATCTATAGATATAGTTGGTCGAAGACCATCGATATGTTCGACCTGTGGTCTATCAAAATTACCGATAAATTGTCTTGCATAAGCTGACAGAGTTTCCATATATCTTCTCTGTGCTTCAAGATAGATTGTGTCAAAAGCTAAGGAACTTTTTCCACTTCCTGATATGCCTGAAATAACTATAAATTTATCATGTGGAATCTCAACTGAGATGTTGCGTAAATTGTTCTCCTGAGCGCCTATGACCTCAATAGAGTTCTTAGCCAATATCCACACCTAAACCTATCTTTTGAGTCTATTTTAATGCAAAGTTATCACTATATAAAGAAGTAGATTTTTCATTTTTTTACTAAGAATGGTTTTAAATTTTTCAATTAGAATTATTCTTTAATTAAGCACTGCTGAAGGTTAGCAAACGATAATTCCCATTGGTTATCGAACCATTTTCTAGCCTCTTCCCATTCTGGTGAATCTCTCCAGCCTGTATGCAGCAGATGAATCTCTGTTCCTCCATCAATTGGAATGAAAGTTACTACTACATTAGTCAAAGGTCTAACATTATTCATAAAATGCTTGTACATTTTAGGTCCTTTCCATTCGAAAGAAAGGAATTTGTCATGTTGGAGAGCGATTATTTTACATCCTATTGTACTATCATTCTCTTTGTCCTCAGGCACCCAAAATAATTCATATTTTCCTCCTACCTTTGGCTCCACATCAGCTTCTTTAGCTAACCATTGCTCAAGTAGTTCATTCTTTGTAAAGAATTCAAATGCATTATGAGTAGAACATTCAAGAGCAATTGAATGATAGATTATTTTGTCCATTTTTCCATCTCCTTTATTATATGTACGAATTAGTTTTTACTTATTTAAGGAAGAGGATTTCTCAAATATTCAATCGATGTAAAGGAATAATATTATAAGATTCACCAAAACCTTAAATTCTTTCTCAACCCTTTATAATTTGGTGAAAAATGAGTTATAAAGGACCACCACCTATGAATAAGGAAGAAATTTATGAATTTTTGAAAGAAATGAAGATTGCTAGAATTTGTAGTTTAAATAAAAATGGTACAATTCATTCTGTTCCTGTCTGGTTCTATCTTGAGGATGAGAATATAATTATTTTTTCTCCTGAAAACAGTCAAAAATCTAGAAATATTCAGAGAAATAATAAAATCACAGTGATGATAGATAACCAAGAAGAACAAACAAAAGGAGTGATAGTTTACGGAGAAGCAGAATTTGGATCTGAAGGTACTGAAGAAGAAGGTTTAACCTGTTTTCGAAGGTATATGAGCGAAGAAGAAGCTCAAGTATATTGGAAAGGTGCCAAGTCGCTAACAAAATGGATGAAAGTTACAGTTAAACCTACCAAATTTGCTTCTTTTGATTATCACAAAGACGAAGCATTTAGAAAAGCTATGAGCGGAGAATCATAAAGTATTATTCTTTTTGTAAATTCCTAACAGATATAAACTTTATATACTTTTTTTACGTAACTAAGCTTTGGTGTTATATTTGCTTGAAGATAGAAGAATCCATAGTGTTATGAAAAGTCAACCTACAATAGAAGGTGCGGGAGTAAGGTTAAATAGAGCTTTTGGGCAAGATCACCCTAAACTAGATCCATTTTTACTTCTAGATGATTTTCATTCTGATAATCCAGATGACTATATTGCTGGTTTTCCTTGGCATCCACATAGAGGAATTGAAACCATTACCTATATGCTTCATGGAAGTGTGAAACATGAAGATAGCCTTGGAAACGCTGGTGTGATAGAATCAGGTGATGTGCAGTGGATGACTGCTGGAAGTGGTATCATTCATCAAGAAATGCCTGAAAGAGCTGAAGGAATAATGGGTGGTTTTCAATTATGGGCTAATCTTCCAAGTTCTCACAAGATGATGGATCCTCGTTACCGTGATGTTAAGAAAGCGGAAATTCCTGAAATAGAGATCGGTGGTGCTAAAGTAAAGATCATTTGTGGAGAAGTGGATGGAATAAAAGGTCCCGTCCAAGACATTGTTACTGAACCTGAATATCTTGATGTAAAGATTAATCCAAATTCAGAATTTATTCATAAAGTGAAGAAAGGACACAATGTTTTTGCTTACATTATACAAGGGGAGGGATTTTTCAATCTTGAACGTAATCCTCTACTAGGTAAAGATAATCTTATTATCTTCGAAGATGGAGATATTGTTAAAATCTCAACAGAAGATAGTTTACTTCATTTTCTCCTAATCTCTGGGAAGCCTATTGGTGAGTCTGTCTCTTGGCAAGGTCCAATAGTCATGAACACTCAAGAAGAAATCAGAATAGCTTTTGCTGAATACAGAGAAGGAACATTCATCAAATACACTGGTTAAGTATTATAAAAAGTGAAGATTTATTGAAAAATGAATGTTTCACAATCCTTCAAGGATTAAATTTTATAAATTAGTGAATTAATTTAACCGTATGAATTCAACAGCAACTACAGATTACAAAGTATACGGTTATCGCTGGATTGTTCTTCTTTTATTTGGTCTAGTAACTCTAATCAATCAGATTATTTGGATAACGTTTGCAGCTATCACTCCAAAAGCAATGGATTTCTATGGTAAAACAACAACTACCCCAATATTCATGTTATCATTGGTGTTTATGCTTGTATATATCCCCATGAATATTCCTGCTGCATTAGCTCTTGATAAATTTGGTTTGAAATGGGGTACAGGAATAGGTGTTGTACTTACAGGTGTTTTTGGGATTTTACGAGCTGTTTCTACTCAGTATCGTTGGGTTTTAGTTTTCCAAATTGGTTGTGCTATAGGACAACCCTTCTTACTAAACTCTTTCACAAAAGTGTCTTCAAATTGGTTTGGTGGGGATGAAAAAGCGCTTGCAACAAGTTTAGGGACAATGTTTGTGTTACTGGGAATATTATTTGGAATGTTTATTACTCCATTTCTCGTACCTGGTCAAGATTTGACTTCGATGCTCTATATTTATGGTGCAATTGCCCTCGTTTTTATGGTAGTATATTTGATATTCATAAAAGATAA
>JAGLTP010000218.1 GCA_023135215.1 Candidatus Heimdallarchaeota archaeon | reverse complement strand
ATGCACATCGCGAATGGTTTTTAGCTCCTTTGTTCGTGAAAAACCGGATATTCTGCCATCAACAATTTGTATTAGTTTATCTGTTGATTTAGCAACATCAAAGTCATGAGTTACCATAATTGCAGTAATACCATGAGTTTCATTTAGGTGTTGAAAGTACCTAAGAAGCTCTCCAGCTGTTTTGGAATCTAACTCTCCTGTGGGCTCATCAGCCAGAAGCAAGCAAGGTTGATGAGCAAGTGCACATGCCAGTCCAGCTCTTTGAACCTCACCACCACTCAATTGTGATGGTCTATGATGTACTCTGTGATCTAAACCAACCTCACCTAGTAGTTCATAAGCACTTTTCACTCTTTCTTCTCTAGGAATACCCAACAACCTCATTGGTATTTCTACGTTTTCAAGTATTGATATCTCCCAGATTAGATTCCTGTTAGGTATTTGCCAAAGTGTTCCTACCTTATGCCGTCGATACATACTTCTATCTTCTTCTGCAAACTGATCAAGTCTAACTTCTCCTACTCTAATTTGTCCAGCAGAAGGAGATGTCATCCCTGCTAAAACAAGAAGAAGTGTCGTTTTTCCACTTCCAGAGGGTCCAATAATTGATACAAACTCTCCTTCTTCAACATCGAGTTCAATTCCTCTTAGAGCTGGAACTCTAACATTGGTCTCTTTAGTTTGATAGATTTTCATCAAATCTCTAATTTCAATAAACGACATTTTCTCACCTATGCTGATTGTCTCAATTCAGTACCTATTTCTTGTCTTGTTGAAGTAATCGTAGGTATAGTTGCTCCAAGAATAGCAGCTCCAAGCAACAGTCCAATAACAGTAAATATTTGTCTTATCGGGATAGTCAGAAAATAGGGAGGAATGTTTCTTGTGAATGTTAGTACACCCATCAACATCGATGAAGCGATATAACCTATAATTATTCCTAGAATTGTTGTAAATGCTAGTAACGCAATATAAACAGAAAGATAGTATTTGATTAATTGCCCTGTGGATATTCCGATTGCTTTCATGGTTGCTATTTCTTTCGATTTATCTATCAATTGAATTGATGCAAAAAGTGCTAATATAATTACATTAATTGCAAAAGACATTATAAGAGTTGAATTTATAGCGGAGTAGAGAATTGATGATCTGGGACTATCAGGTTTAACATATAGTTCATCTTCTACATTATTAATTAAACCAGTTGTTACAGTCGACTCAACTATTACCGCTGTTTCTTTTATATCAAATCCTTCAGCTACCTTGATGTAAAGAAAATCAATAACATCTAATGGTGAAACATAAATATGACTCAAGAAACTGAAATCAGCTACGAAATGATAAAAGGTTCCTAAAGCGTTTGAGATTGAAATACTACTTACTAGATTAGGCCAATACTTGTATTGTCCAACTATTGATATTGTGAGATTTAAATCTTTTGTAGGATCTGTATATGGAGGTTCTAATCTGAATTCTTCACTATATGCTGTGTATGTAATTTGTTTATTATCTCCCACTTTTTCTCCTAAGATATCAAGTTCATCTTCTTGCACTAACACTCCCAATGAAGTGTTCAGCAAATTGAGCATATCCTGCAAATCACCGTCAGTAAAATCTGATCTGAAATAAGCTGTGTCAAAGAAACTCGTTCGATTGATTGCTAATACTGAATATGTTACAGCTGTATCTCCTTCGTCATGAAGATTGATAAATCTTACAACAGATATTGACTCAACTTCTGTAAGATTATTTATACTCTCTTTGAGATATTCATTTTCTATAGGGAAACTTCGAATTACGATATCAGCTCCCAAATCATAATAAGCACCATCCGTATTGAATTCTTGATAAGTTGATGGTACTACTATAGTGCTTATAACTAAGGAGAATGAGAGACAGATAATTACAGAAGATCTCGCAAAACTCTTTTGATACCTAGATATCTCTCTAATACTCAAAGAGGGAATATCAAATTTTAATTTTGAGGTAATTTTTGCTAAAACTTTAGCAAATAATGGAAGTAATCTTTGTACAAAGAGAATCAATCCGAATAGCATTAGGATGATTGCCGGTATTCCTATGTACTTTGCTGATTGATCTCTATAATTACTTAATGCAGGCATTTTGTAGATGAACCAGGTTACTATTCCAAAAGCTATCAAGATTAAATCAACAAAATATTTGTAATAAGTTGGTAGGCTTTTTTCTATTCTACCATAATCCTCAATATCTCTTTTCTTTAGAAGTGTAATCACATTAAAAAGCTGAATTAGAATAATCGCACCGACACTTCCGATTAGAGCAATGATAACAGAAGAGAGCTCTAATTTTAGAGGTATCATCGTATTGCCAAAAGAAAGAAAACCTGAACTCTTCGTTAATAGAGCAGCTATAGGTACACCTAGAAATGTACCGAAAATCAGAGAAATCGTTCCCATAATAATGGATTCCAAGGCTAGATAGCTTCCAATTTCTCTTCGTTTTGTTCCTCTTTCTGTTAGAATAGTTAACTGTCTATCTCTCTTCTTTCTAACTAAATTAGCTGCATAGACTGTAAGAATAATTGTTAATACCATTATTGGGGAAAGAAAAGCAAACATGAATGTCTGATAGAGATTGTACTCATCCTTAAAATTCTCCATTAGATTTATAAGATAAGAGTTCATCCGCACTCCCGTATAACCAACTGATACGTATGATTGTTTGAGCTCTTCTATTATCTTCTTTAGAGTATTGATTTCTGATTGGATATTAAAAGCATCAATCAATCTTACATCATAAAAGAGGTCTTCATAGAGTGTAGCAATACCTCCAGTAACAGCAATATCATGCAGAATACTCCCAGCTTCTTTCCACCATGAAATAACTGCTGCTCCACCTTCCAACTCGAAAAGAACATCCAATGGAATGGTTAAACCTGAATTTCCTAAAGCATAATCACGAACTTCATCAATTATTACAATTCCAGTAATATTTAGCTCTGTTTGAGCTGTAGGATTTCGCAGAGAATCCTCCTTATTGAAAGAGATTGGCACATATAGAGGTATAGTGCTATTTACTCTAATATCTGAATGATTGTAGAAATCCCTAGTAACTACTGCCAAAGCTTCAAAATTATCTGTAGGTGTTCTCCCTTCTGAAATCTGAAGAGAGAGATGAGATCGAAGACCCCCCTCAGTTCCTATCAAAGGCATGTTTGGAAGAGTATTTGCTTTTTCCTCCCAATTATAGGTCTTCGTAAACGTCGCTCTTTTGAAATAAAGTTCTGTATCAAGTATCCTTTGATCTAAATTTTCTATTTCCTTACTAGCGAAAAATAGGGCATCATTAGCAAAACCATCGACGGAAAAATATTGAGAGGGTGACAAGATAATATGTCTATTGTCCAATTCCACTTGTATATATGTTCTGGGTTCATCTGCCAGATACAGATTAAAAGCTTGATATTGATAAGAATAAATAAATAAAACATATTGGATGATTATTGCAACTGCGAGAGTCACACCAATAGATGAGATGAGACCATACTTCCATCCTGCTCGGAATAAAGGTTTGAAAATATGTAGACCAGGAAGGAAGAAGATAAGAAAAATATCGAGAATAGGAATAAGAATCATTAAAATTGGCAAAAACAGAAGCATGGACCATAAAACTGCTTTGTTTGGTTTTTCTTGCAATGGATCTGAATCTGTAATGATGCTATAGAAAGTACGTGTTAATATAAACAGATTCTGAGTTATATACCTACGTGAATTGCCGACCACAGCATTACCCTTCTTCATTAAATTCTGTCAGTTTCATACACCTATAAGCCTTTTTCTATATCCAGTTTAGAATTGTAATAGAGCTGTTCTTCAGAAACCGGTTTTTTTCTGAACAATTTGTCAGGATAACGAATCCAAACAAAAATAATACCTACAACAAATGCAAGTAGAATACTTCCAAGAGCTAAAAAAGGACGACCAGCATCTTCCCACATGAAGAGAAGTGTTCCCCAGAAAATAGAAGCAGCAGCACCAATGCATAAAGCAACAATCAACAATATGATCCCAAACCTTCCCTTTTTAAGACGGAACCAAGATGCAGTGATTTCCTTTAGATTCTTCTTCCGAATATAAGGTATAATGTATTTGGGTGCCAAGAAAGCTAGTAAAGAAAACACAAATATAATCGGGATGACTATTGCAAGCGTTGAACTCATTATGGGATTAGGGCAAGATAATGCTCTATTCAGAGGGTAGAGATCTTTTGAATGCGCAGAACCATCAATAGCGTACTTACATCTATTACCTAAATCTGACCAGAAATTCCCTGCTTTTGTTTCAGGATTGTACCATTTATTTTTTTTACCATTATCTTCTGCTTGTGAGGGACCATTGATGTAGTTATCTATTAACCTATTATAATATACTAAACAAGAATCAGAATCGGCTAATCTGATTCCAGCTTCCCCATTATTTTCAAGAGTATTGTTTGATAAAGAACAAAATAAACTCTCAAATACACTGATTCCACGTACTTCATGATTATAACATATATTACTAGTTAATATAATATGACTTGATTGATGTACAATAATTCCATACCAACAGTTTAAGCAAGTATTGTTAGACAAAATCGAACCTTGAGTATCAGAGATGGAGATTCCATAGCCAGCGTCAATGCACGTGTTGTTGGTAATCTCAACCATATCTTCCGCAATGTTACTGATTAGAATCCCACAGTAATCCCCATCAAGATAGCAATTACGGATAGTGAAGAAAACAGTAGTTCCAGTAATTGAAATTGCAGAAGTAGCGAGATCAGTTGAGGTAATAATATAGCCTTCAATGATATAGGGATCTGTTTCTGAACCTGAACCATTAAAACCAAGAGAAGCAAAGTCGTCATTAGAATCTATATCTATAGGAGAGTGGGGTGTCAAATCAAAAGAAAATGGATTTCTAGATGATTGAGTAAAAGTATCTTCGAAAAGATAGATTTCCTCAGAAGAGGATTTAATTTCTGATTCCATTCCATAAGTAATCATTGAAATTATAACTACAAATAATCCAGCTAAAAGCAACTTTGTAAAGATTCCTCTGATTTTCATTCACTTTGACTCCTGTAACAAAAAATGTAATTATTTTTCAGTAATAAATCCTTCTCCCAGATTATTGTCGAAAATTCGAATAATTCGAATTATACGAAAGGTTCAAATATTCGAATATTGTCGTTCATATGCAGATATTTCCTAGATAATTTCTCATGTGGTTCATATGGATGATCTTGAGCGTATTGCGGTGGAAGCTTTCGAGAAAGGTAAAGAAGACACCTATATTCCACAAGATCCTTTTGCAGCTTTTGGCTTTGAAAGTAATCCTTTTCTTAAAACACCTATTTCAGAGCTCAGGAAAGAGAAATTTCTTCGATCCCGAATAACTAAAGTTTCTGCATATGTAGGAAAAGTCTATTCAAGTAATATTGAGAGAATGAAAAACAAAACAAAAAAAGATGAAACATTTGTTATTGACGGAGCTCTTTATGGTTCAGCTCATTCTGGAATTTCTACTCTAGTTAGATTTACTCACCACCTTTTGAAAAAACACTCAAATATCATTTATGCTAATGCTAAGGAGCTAGTTACAATCGTTGATAATCAGTATTATATTGCTAATACTGTACAGAATTTCCGCAACTATCTAGGGAAATACGATACTGATGCAGATCCCAGTCCCTTAGTTATTGTTGATCATGCAGATTTCTTGGTTGAATTCTTTGAAA
>JAGLTP010000217.1 GCA_023135215.1 Candidatus Heimdallarchaeota archaeon | reverse complement strand
TTAATCTTATGGATCTTGATAGTTCCAGACTACTTGTTATGGATAATCAAAATAGAATAACTCTTCCAGAAAATGCTGTAGAGGAAGTTTCAGGAGCGTTTCTATACACATGGGAAGTCAAAGAAAAAGGAATATTACTCCAACCATTAGGAAGCGAAACAAGTGTTGATACTCAAAAAATCAAATTCTGTCCAAACTGCAATTTAGAAATACCTCCAAAAACCTACTCATGTCCAAGATGTGGGGCTAAACTTTCAAGAATAGTACATTAACCTCTGCTAATGTAGCTCCACTAATACTTTAATACTTAATAATTTTATTTTAAGCATATGAAATTTGAGGAACTAAGTTTCAAAGAAGCTCCGAAAATACAAGGTGAAATTCCAGGAACCAATTCAAGGAAGATTTTAAGTCAACAGGAGAAACTAGAAGGCAAACCTGTGTCTTATCCCAAAGGTTCTCCTATAGCTTTCGCTCAAGGATTTGGTGCAACAATAAAAGACGTTGATGATAATATTCTCATTGATTTTTTCGGTGGTGCAGGTGTTTTAGCTCTAGGTCATTGTAATCCCTATATCGAAGAAAAAGTAATAGAAATTCAGAAGAATATAACTCACACTCTAGATTTTCCCACAGAAATACGATTAGAGATTATCGAAAAAATTCAGAGCGTTCTTCCTGGTGATTTAAAGAATAACTCTAAAATCATATTTGGTGGCCCAACAGGTTCTGATGCAGTGGAAAGTGCAATCAAATTGTCTAAGATAATAACAAAAAGACATGGATTAATTGCATTTGAAGGTGCTTATCATGGGATGTCTTCAGGAGCTCTAGCTTTAACTTCTGGCAAATTTTGGAAAAAAAATTATTTACCTTTAATACCTGAAGTTCATTTTGTTCCGTATGCGTATTCTTACAGGTGTCCATTCAATACCGAAACAACAGAAGAATGTGCTGAAGCTTCTGCAAATTTCTATGAACATATCTTAGAAGACCCTCATTCTGGAGTTGTTGATCCAGCTATGACTATCATAGAGCCAATTCAAGGAGAAGGTGGAACCATAGTCCCTCATAATAGTTTTATCAAAAGAATAGCAGATATAAATAACAACTATGAAATCCCAATAGTCTTTGATGAAATCCAGGCAGGATTTTGTAGAACAGGAAAATTCTTCTCTTCCGAACACTCAGGAGCATCGCCAGATATTATTACATTATCAAAAGCATTAGGTGGAGGATACCCTCTTTCAGCTATTGCCTATAGAAAGGATTTGGATGTTTGGTCAAAAGCTGCTCATATAGGTACTTTCCGAGGTAATGTTACTGCTATGGCAGCTGGTTCTGCTTCTATTGATTTCATGCTAGAGAATAATCTAGCAAATTATGCAGAAGAGCTTGGGAATCATATGAAGATGAAACTGCAAAAATGTGAAAGAAATTCTGCAATTGTTGGTGAAGTTAGGGGAAAAGGATTGATGATTGGGATCGAAATTGTTTCAAACAAAGAAACTAAGAAACCATCTCCAGAGCTATGTTCAAAAATACGAGATGAGATGTTTCAAAGAGGTGTGATTATAGAAATAGGTGGACACTACAATAATGTACTACGATTCCTTCCTCCTCTTGTAATAACTAGGAAATTAGCTGAAATTGGAATTGATATCTGTATTGAATCAATAGAAAAGATTGAATCTGAAATAGCTTGATTAAAGGTTACGAAGATTTATATTTTCTGATTTTGCTTGTTGAGATATTATATCTCACTAAACCAAGTAGAATAATAAGAGCACAAACAACACCATCTAGAACTGGAACACCAAGTTTTTTTTCCAATCTTTTATCCATTCCCGTCATTCCTGCACACCCCAAAACAATTACTTCAGCTCTATCTTCTTTTATAGCAAGTTTAGCTGTTTCTAAGTATTTTTCTTCGTCACTCAGGTTTTTATGCTTTTCATTTGGAGCTCTAACAGAGGCTAAAACATCTTGTAGATGATATTTTCCAATCAAAACTTCCTTATTAGGGATGGACTGTTCGGTCATAGAAATAACGGAAAAACTATGTCCTATCATTGATGCTAATTTCATAGAAGCTTCTCCCATTCCTACAACAGGTTTGCTAGTTATTTCTTTGATTACATCAAGATTAGGATCACAATGACATGCAATAACGATGCCATCAAATTCATTTTTATTTTCTTTAACAAGTTGTATCATTCCAGGAGCAGCATTGATTTGATCTTCGTAGGTTTCGATGAATTTAGGTGCTCCAGCTGTATGTTTACAAACAACCTCTACATCACTATCTACAAATGCATCTGCAGTTTCTTGAATTGCTTTAGTCATTTCCAAATCACTATTTGGATTTATAATCAATATTTTCATGATAGTACTCCTCTACTAGCAATGATTCTAGCTTTTTTCTTCACATAAGAGACAGTTTTCATTAAGGTTTCTGCTGTTGTTGGAGTAATTGCTACTAATCTTAGAACAGCTTTATCTCCTAATTTGGTAAAAGATATTGAATGTTTTCTCCCTGAGATAACTTCTTCGTAAACTAGTTTTAGAAAATGGTTCATTTGATTTTCAGAAATTTGCTCATCTTTAATACGGAAGCAAATTATACCTGTTTCTGGCTTATTACACAGTTCTATTTCTGAATCAGTTTTGAGTAAATTATAAACAGCTTCAATAGCTTGAAGTGGTGATCTAAGTCTTTCAAGTATTTTCGAAATTCCCTGATATTTGATTGAAGTTACTAAAGGTAATGCTGAAAATGGTCTAGTAGATGGAGGAGATTTCAATCCAGGACTTGGAACGCTTTCTCCTTCTCGGTATATATAATCGCTACGTAATGCCATCCGATTGAAATCCTCTTTGCGACGAACAAAAAGAACAGAATTTGGAATGGGAGTGCCAAACTGCTTATGTGGATCCCATGATACTGAATCCGCAAGTTCTATTCCTCTGAATCTTTCTTTATATTCAGGAACCAACGAGTAAGCTAAACCATAAGCACCATCTACATGTAACCAAGCACCTATTCTCTGACACACCTTAGAAATTTGTTGCACATTATCGATTGATCCTGTAGATGTTGTTCCTGTAGTTACAACAACACAGAAGATATCATGGTTTTCATGCAATTTGGTTATAGCTTCCTCCATCTTAGGAATATCTATCCTTCTATTTTCATCTACCTTTAAAGTCAGAAGATTCTTTTCTCCAAGCCCTAATATTCTTACAGCATGTTTGAGTGAAAAATGTGCATCAATAGAGGTTAAAACTACTAATCGTTCCGGGTTTTCAAAACCTTTGAATCCCTCTTGTGCAAAATCAAATCCCTTTTGCTCAGCTTTCCAATGAAGTGCTAGATATAAAGCCTCTTGATTAGCATATGTTCCTGAATACATAAATGTTCCATCTGACTCTGCATCTAGTTTGAAAAGAGAACAAAGCGCTTTGATACAGAGTTCTTCTAGCATTGCTCCACCAGGTGATACATACCAATCTGTTACTCCTTGATTATATTCTAGAGCAAGTTTTGCACCCATTTTTGCCCCTTTCTCAGGAAAATCATTAAACATAGAAAGAAATCCTGGTTGGTTATACTTCATCAAATGGGGAAGTAACTTTTCTTCTAACATCTGATTGAGTTTTTCAGTTGAAATCCCCTCCTCTTGGAAATCAACAAGTGGTTGCAAGTCCTCCATAACTTTGGTTGGAGATGCACCAGAAAAAATGAGTTCCTTATCTTTCTTTTGCATAGTTTATTCTCTCCTCACGAAGATTTAAAGATATATTATTCTACTGTAAAATAAAAGTACTGTAAAAAAAGGAATCGGATAGAAGATATATGGTCGATCTGAATATCATTAACGGAAAAGTGTTTATCGAAAATGAAATGATTGAGACAGGATTAAGTATAGATAAAGGAAAAATCATTGCAATTGGTAAGACAAACACTCTTCCTACGGCTGAAAAAACGATTAATGCTGTAAATCGATTTATTCTACCAGGTGGAATTGATGTTCATACTCATATTTTAGATCTAGATTTTTCTTATAGAGAAGATTTCTTTACAGGAACGCAAGCAGCTTCTTCTGGGGGGATAACTACCATTTTAGAAATGCCGATGGGAATCAAAGGCAAGTCTGTAATTGAATCATTTGATATGCAATTGAAAGCTATGAAAGAAAGAAGTTTAGTCGATTTTGGACTTATTGGTTCTGCAGGTTACAATAATATTGACTCTATTGATGAATTAATTTCAAGAGGTGCCATTGCTTTCAAAACGTTCATGTTAGACGCACCAGAAGAAATGTATGAACTAAAAGATCTCTCTGCCAAAGATGATTCTTTTCTACTAAAGATTTTTTCGAAAATAGCTGCAGTTGGTTATGTTAGCTGTATACATGCAGAAAATGAATCGATAATAAATGATGAAATAAACAGACTTACTTCAGCAGGGAGATATGATTTTCAAGCACATACTGATTCCCGTCCTGCAATTGCAGAAGATGAAGCTTGCTTGCGAGCTATGGTATTAGCAAATCATGCTGAAACGAAATTAAACCTAGTGCATATGAGTTCAAAAAGAGCCTTTGCTTTTATTAAAATAGCTAAACAGAAAGGATGGGATGTAACGTGCGAGATGACTCCTCATCACCTATTTTTAACATCAGAAGAAGCAGAAAAGATAGGTTCATGGGCAAAATCTGACCCACCAATAAGGTCGAAAGAACATGTGAAGGCTGCTTGGATAGCGTTAAATGATGGTACTATAGATATAATAGCTTCAGATCATTCACCATACAGTTATGATGAAAAAGATATGAGTAACAAGGAGAATGGGATTTTTGGAATAGGATCAGGAACCCCAGGTTTGGAAACAATGATTCCGTTATTGTTAGATGCTGTCAATAAGAAGAAACTCTCATTGCAGAGATATGTAGAATTAACTTCATCAAATCCTGCAAAGCGGTTTGGAATATACCCGAAAAAAGGAACAATTTCCTTGAATTCGGATGCTGATTTAATTATTGTAGACATGGAAAAAGAATATGCCCTGAAAAATGAAAACATGTTCACAAAACAAAAAATCACAATTTTCGATGGGTGGAAACTACAAGGAAAAATAGAAAAGACAATTAGTAGAGGAGAAATTGTATACGAAGAAGGACAATTCCTCACTGAAAAGGGAAAAGGTGTTTTTATCTCTCCAAATTATAATAATTCGTACGATCCTTCTGTGTAACTCAACTGTTTTAGAGTATCACTATTCTTAAAAGACGCCAATAGGTTAAAGTATATAAATCAAATCAAAAGACTGATTTATCCAGCACAGAAATCAGAAATTTATGGAGTATCCAAATGAGTTTTATGTCCAACTTCTCTCGATGGTTAATAAAAAAATTAAGAGCAGAGAAGAAAGCCAAGATACTCATTCTGGGACTAGATGCAGCAGGAAAAACAACCTTAACAAAATTTGTAAATACAGGTACTTTTCAAGCTGGTTTAACACCAACAATTGGACAGAATATAGATACAATAAATTTTGAGGGATGGGACATTACAACTGTTGATGTTGCAGG
>JAGLTP010000216.1 GCA_023135215.1 Candidatus Heimdallarchaeota archaeon | reverse complement strand
GAAAAAACGTTAATCTGTCCAAACTGCGAGAAAGAAGCTCCTTTAAGAAAATTCTGCAAGCATTGTGGAAATCCTTTGCAAAAAGAGTGTCCTAATTGTAATAAATTCAATTCTATAAAAGCAAAATTCTGCACAGCGTGTGGTCATGATATAACAACATCTTCCAAAGATGAAGAAAATAAATAAGCATAAATCAGATAGAATAATTTTCGTGATTTTTAATGAAACTTCCTAAGCCCTACGTTGCTATACTCTACAATTGGAATAAAGATAAGTTATCTACTAATATTGTTTATTTTCTTCTTAAGGGTAAAAAAGACAAAATCTCAATAATCAACTCAAGGTTGCAGTTTTCCTATGAAAAAGACTACCTCAGAGTTTACAAATATTTGAAAATTGGTAAGAGCTCAAATATATATATCCGACCAAGAACTGCTACTGAACATCTCAAAGAAGCAGATTATCTATTGATTCCTGATACTGACTTTCCTTGGGATAATAAGTCATTTTTAGAATACTGTAAAACATTTAAAATCTCAAAACCTAGAATAGCTAAGATTTGTTGGTACTGTTTGTCAAGAAGATCAAAATGGACTACACTTGATGAAGATTCTATTAAATTCAAAAAACATAGGATTTGTGACTACTGTAGTAAAGCAGAACTTGTTCAAGAGCTTCAGAGAAGTAACCTTGTTGTATCAGGAGGTCTTACAAAATTCTTTCAACAGCAAGCTGAAAGAGAAGGAGAGCTCGATTTTGTATTAGAGAATATTTCTTTGGGTACTGAACAAGATCCGATAAGAAATCCGGATTCAACAATTTTTGATATAATCCAAGCAAAGAAACCTGAGAAAGTTACCAAAGTTAAAGATGTAAAACAACTTTCATCAAGATTTAAGGAATTATTAATATCGGATGGTATAAAAAATCTATTACCAATTCAAGAAAAATCAATCGAGGGAGGCTTACTCGATAACAAGGACTTACTCATTGTTGCAGGAACTACATCTGGAAAGACCTTAGTTGCAGAATTAGCAGGTATCCCAAAAGCATTACAAAAAAAGAAATTTATTTACTTATCACCTTTGGTAGCTCTAACAAATCAAAAATATGAACAATTCAAGAAAAGATATCGTAAACTTGGACTCAATACAGCTATACGCGTTGGAATGAGTCGAATAAAAGTTGATGATGAGTTTTCTCCAATTATTGATGATGATTTTGCTAAATCTGATATTATTGTTGCAACATATGAAGCATTTGATTTCTTATTAAGAGATAATAGAAGTAACGCAATTGGAAATGTAGGAGTAATTGTAATAGATGAAATCCAAATGCTGGTTGCAAGAGAGAGAGGATTCAGATTAAATGGTTTAATTGCTAGATTGAAAGCTCTCTACCCAAGAGCACAATTCATCTACTTGTCAGCAACGATTGGTAACACAAAAGGACTAGCTGAGGATTTATCAGCTGATCATATAGAGTATTTGGATCGTCCCATTCCTTTGGAAAGACATGCTATCTTAACAGAGAATGAAGGTGATAGATTTGAGCATTTGTTTAAGCTTTGCAAGAATGAAGAAAAAATAAAATCGAGCACTGGTTATAAAGGTCAATCACTTGTCTTTACAAATTCAAGAAGAAATTGTGAAAACGTTGCAAGAAAGCTAAGGAATAAAGGTATAAAAGCAACTTACTATCATGCAGGTTTAACTTTTCGAAAAAGAAAGATGGTTGAGAGAGGCTTTGAAAAAGGAAAGTTCTCAACTGTTGTGACAACAATTGCTTTAGGTGCTGGAGTGGACTTTCCTGCATCCATTGTAATCTTTGAGAATTTAGCAATGGGAATTGAATGGCTATCAGTTGCAGAATTTCACCAGATGCTAGGAAGGGCTGGACGATTAGGTTTTCATGACAAAGGGAAAGTCTTTCTGCTTGTTGAACCAGGAAGAAAAATCTTTGCAGGACAGAAAGAAACTGAAGAACAAGTTGCATTCGAACTCCTAACAAAACCTATTGAAGATGTTGACCCCTTCCTCGAAACGATTCAGGAAGAAGAAGAAATATTAGCAACTGTTGTTGCTTTTAAAGAAGTAAGCATATCAGATGATAAAATGATCTTTGCAAATATCTTAGGAAGATCAAATCCATTACGAGATAGTATGAATGCTCTGAAGAAAATGGATATGATTTATACAGAAAATAAGATAATTCATCCAACAAATTTGGGAAAAGCTGTATCTCTATCATTTTTAGCACCATCATATGCTTTGAGATTAGTTCAGGAGATTCGAAGACAAAAGAACAAAGGTTTTTCAGATGATTTTGCATTTGAGTTGGCAATTAAGATTCAGACTTTCAGAGGCGCTCATCTATCTCCAAAAGTCCATAAAGAAATAGAAAGAGTCATAAAAGCTAACGTATCTACAAACATATTTTCAGGAGCGATATTGGATTTATATTCAGGAAATGGTTGGGGAAGAAGAAAACCTACTGATCTAATAATTGAGACATTTACAAAATGGACACAAACTTTCTTGGATTGTAAGTGTGCAGATAAACCATTTTGTGGCTGTGGAGAAATAAATTTCTCAAAGATTATAGTTGAATTGCGAAAACAAGGGTATTCCCCTACTCGAATAGCATCAGAAACTAGAAAACAATATAATATTCAGCTATATCCTGGAGATATCTATAGTTGGTTAGACTCGCTTGTTCACCATTTAGAAGCTGTTCAGAGACTAGCCAATGTACTTGAAGAAAACGATTTACAAAAATATGCAAAAGATTGTACGAAACTAGTGGAAAAACCAGAAATCAAGAACGAATAGTTTTTTTATAGATTCGTCAAACTTATGAATATCTTTGTTTCCCATATTTATCATAGGAAGATTACTGATATGAGTGCGAATGAAATTGAGATGGCTATGTCAGAAGAAGATTTAGTTATGGTTGTAGTTGGATTGTTAATTTTCATCCTATCTTTTTCGGACATAGGAACTAGTGCACCAATAGGTTTTGCTTCATTTCCGTCCATTATTGTATTTCTTGTAGGGTGGTTTGTTGTCCGCTTCAGAAGAAGACCACTACCTAAACAAGTTCATCAAACTAGATCGATCTATCTAGCTCATATTAGATCTTTAAGAAATTACAACCTATTCTCTATAATCCTATTCAATATACTACTCTTGAGTAGATATATTCGAGCTGAAGATGAGATTAGGACAGTGTTGATCTTTAATTATATTGCATTATTTGTTCTTTCATTAATAGAATTTGCGGGACACATAACTGTTACAGATAGTCTGGAAATTTTTCCTATAATTGCAGGTGAAAGCGAAAAGGAATACAAAAAAAACAGATTTGAACTACTTTATGGTACAAAATATTGGATATGGTTGGGAATTACTTCCGCAATTGCAATTGCTGCACATTACTTTATTTTTGCACAGGTATTTCTTGTTAGGGATGTTTTAATTATAATCCTGCAGATTCTTTCTCTACTTGGAGGAGTGGGTGTGTTTTTATTTTTCTATTATAGAACTCTGCGTTTTCAAACAATGGATGATCCAGTAATGGTTGTAAAGGCTGCAGAGTATTATGATGAATCAGATCTCAAAGATGCAAGTATACAGGTTCTTGAAGATTATCTTAAAGAAGATAAGAATAATGTTGCAATTTTATCAAAATTAGCTGTACTTTATGTGCAAAAAAATAAGCATGGTAAAGTGCTAGAATACACTGAAAGAATTCTTGCTGAGACCGAAGAAAAATCTATTAGTGTTCCTCATTTGATATCAAAATCTCATCTACTCAGAGCTATAAGTCTGAAAGCTAAGGAAGATTATCAAGAAGCTTACAAAGAAATTGCAGCATCTCTTAGGTATGCTCCAGAAAGCGCAGCAGCTAGAAAACTCAGAAGAGATTTAAGAAAAATCCTCAAAATTAAACAACAAGAAAAGAAAGATTGACATTATTCAGTCAATTTTTTCTATTTGTTCTTTTTTCTTCCTAAAACACAACAAGTTTAAATGAAAACTTGCAATTCATAGATAGATGAGACTCTGTTCTATTGATACCACTCTCAATGAGACTGTTCAACCTAAACAGATAACGAGTGTTGTAGACACAGAAATAGCAGATGTCAAATTTAATATTATAAGAAAAATTGGTGCAGGATTAGATAGAAATATTCTTGAAAAATCTCATATTTTATTCATCAGTTTACCAAGAAAAAAAATAACTCAGGATCAGTATATAGAGCTTACATCATATATCGATATCGGAGGTTGTTTAGTTCTTACTTTACCTTCACCACCTTGGGATGATTTAGGCAGATTCTTTGATGAGTTTATGAAGGAACTTGGAATTTCATTTCAACCAAACTATGTTTATGGATTGCCAAAGATACCAGTAGATACTCGCTTAATAGGTTCTAAATTAAAAATCACACAAGCTCATGTTATTGAATATGAGAACCAAAAAAACTTACTAAAAGAAAGAGGAATCAAGAAATACATACCACTAGCTCTAATGGACACCAAACCAGTCATCCTTGCAGGATACAAAAGACGAGGAAGATTCGTTATTTTCAGCTCGTCAGAGATATTTAGCAAACAGAATTCTAACTATCTCACTAAGTTAATCCGATTATCTTCAAAGAGAATGGATTATTTGCTTTCAACAAAAGAGGATAAAATCAAAGTAGGCGATACTAACTACTACGTACTACTTCAACATGCTTGTTTGGATAGCTATTTATTATCCTTATACCATTACAATTTCATGTTTTATCAGGGAGATTTCAAATTTACAACAATCGAATATTTATTGAAGAAGATACATAACATTATATCTAAGCAGAAAATTGAAGGAAAACTTCCTGATTTATCAGAAATAGGAACATCTTTGCAATCATTAAAATTAGGTGGTTAAAACTTGCTAATAAAGAGAATATTAATCATAACTGAACATGGGGTTCCTATTTTTGACTATGAAAAATATTCTAGGGGAGATGAAGTACTAGTTTCAGGCTTAATCTCAGCAATACTGAGATTTGTTGAAGAAATAGAGAAGGAAAAATTATCTCGAGTTCTGTTAGAAGAGAGTCAATATCTTCTCAAATCGAAGGGTTCTCTTATTTTTATTTTTCAGATTTCTGATGAGATGCCCAATGAATATGCGGATTATGTAAGCGAGTGCATTTCGGAGAATTTCTATCGTAATTACAAAAGGCATTTTGAAGAGTTTACAGGAAATGTAAGTGTTTTTCATAAGTTTCAAGAAGAATGTAGAGACATTCTCTTGCAGTGTGGAGTCGAGATAGCTGATGTGCTTTTTGAAGATCCTGAGGGAGAAAAACTGCAAGCTTGGTGCGTATTTTCAATAGAAAACGATCCCTTAGTTGTTATGGCAAACGCACCGAATTACAATATTGATAGTTTCACAATTTTCCAAGTGCTTGGAAAAAGTTTGAGAAAAGTAGCTTCATCCATGAATAATTGTAAGAAGGGTATGTGTCATCATATTACTCATCAAGGAAATTTGATTCAGACTATAGTATTTCCTTTTGTTATCATTGTAATGGAATCAAAAATCAAAGAATTTGAAGTAAAACGATTCCGACAATTCAAAACAAAA
>JAGLTP010000215.1 GCA_023135215.1 Candidatus Heimdallarchaeota archaeon | reverse complement strand
TTCAGACACAAGAAAAAGAAAGAAAGCTCGCGTACTTCTTCAAGAGATAACCAATGAAGAAATAATAGATTTTTCAACTATGAAAATAGCTATGATTAATTACAGTGAAATTTTAGCTAAAGAACTTAAAGGATACATTGGTGACGAAATTATCTTAAGCGAAC
The DNA here is from genome assembly GCA_023135215.1 of Candidatus Heimdallarchaeota archaeon. The sequence continues at coordinate 896 of JAGLTP010000215.1, read as the reverse complement.
GAACTGAACTATCAGATACTCTTTTTCCAATTCAGTTCCAGCAGTCTTATTCAATTGTTGCAGAGAGTTTTCTGGATCAAACAATGTCTGCTTTAGAAGAAGTAGATATCACTAAAGCTAAAGAACTGCTTGGTAGAGCTGAATATTTCTTGAATTTTCTCGAGCTATATAATAAAGGTTCTACACCCTTCAGAATAATGTTCTATCTCTTTATGAGAGAGAGAAACTTAAACGATTTGAGTAAATTGCTAAGAATCACCAAAGGAGCTCTAAGTGGTCATTTGAAGCTTTTGACAAGTTTAGATTTAGTAAAAATTTCTAGAGAAAAGCAAGTTAGATCTGCAACAATGTTGAAGAAGTATTATGCTTTGAGTTCTCAAGGAGAAGAACTTCTAAAACCTTTCAGCTGTAACTTACTAGAAAGCGTCAATCGAAAACCAGATTTATCAAAATCATTCATTGAGGAGTTTATGATACCTAGACTAATGGTAAAAATGCTCCAAGATACTACTTTTCTCATTAACGATTACCAGAATTTCATTGAAGAACAGGTCATTTTGAAACCCATAACAGCATCGAAGCTCAGTATAACTGAGAAGAAAGATTTAGAAGAGGCTAAGAAGTTTTTCAATCCTGAAAATGAAATCAACATTAATCATTTCTTCTTAACTGAGGAACAGTATAAAATTTATATCAAACTGTGGAAGGATTTCAACTCAAAAGTCAAAAAAGAGGTTATTTTAAATAACTCTCAATCTAGAAGCACATCTGTTGAGAAACCCAAATATGTAGCACATATCACTTTACCATTGAAGGAAATGTTAGATTTGAAAGGCTACCTAGAAAAGAAGAGATTAGAGAAGAGAAGAGAAAAATGCAAAAGTGAGACACCAGAA
>JAGLTP010000214.1 GCA_023135215.1 Candidatus Heimdallarchaeota archaeon | reverse complement strand
AGAAAATATTGATGATTTACAGAAAATAAGAGAGATGCTTGCTTCAAAAGGTCATGCGTTTCTTGAAACAAAATTCATGAAAAAGGATAAGACATGGATTTCAACAGAAGTTTCAGCAATTAAGTTTGATCTAGATGGAAGGGATGTTGTCTTCTCAATATTAAGAGATATTTCAAAACGTAAAAAGACAGAAGAAGAGTTGATAACAAGCGAAGAAAGACTTCGAACTTTGTTTGAAAACATTCCCCTAGCTATTTCAACTCATTCTTCAGATGGTGAGTTAGTTGATATAAATCCAGCGTTTTTGAATCTATATGGATATAACAATAAAGACGATTGTTTCTCAACCCCTTTTACTACTCGTTGGTTCAATATCAAAGATCGAGAAAGATTTTATGATTCATTGCGTCAGAGGAATTATGTTAAAAATTTTGAAGTAAAACAATACAAAAAAGATGGAAGTGAATTTTGGGTATCAATCACTGCAGGAACTCAGCCCGATATTTCTGGAGAGAAAAAGTACTTCAATTCACTTAGAGATATCACAATTGAAAAACAGAGAGAAGATGAGTTGAAAAGACAAACCTTGAGATATCATTTGAAAGAATCGCAGTTATATCTATCTGAAGAAGAGCGACCATATATTTCAAAAGAAGCCTTTATTGAATTATTGAAAGTAGGGTATAATGGTTTAGTTCTTTCAAGATTACCTGAAACTGAATGGAAGAAAGATACAAAATATGAATTCGATTTCTTAAGATTAGCTGAAAAAGGACATCTGAAAACTATCTCTTCCGATCTAAGCAATATAGAACAACTAATAGAAGAACTACCTAATAAACATGTAATTGTTATTGATAGATTCGATTATCTTATTTCTAAGAATGGGTTTGAAACCACTTTGTTCTTTATTTTCAGATTAATAGACATTGCATACCTTTCTAATCACATTATCATTGTTTCACTTAATCCTGCAACTATAAACGAAAAAGAAAGGAAATCATTGAGAAAAGAAATGCAGATGATTGAATCCTTGGGTAAAACTACTTTGCCTGAAGAACTAATCGAAATATTGGAATTTGTTCATAAAAGGAATATTGCAGGTGACAAACCTTCCTATACAGATATTGTTGAAACTTTCAGTATTAGTAGACCTACAGCAAGGAAACGAATAAAGAATCTAATAAACGAAGAGTTCATATTTGAATCAACAAAAGGTAGAAGCAAAGTTCTCGGGATAACAGAAAAAGGAAAAATTATTTTCAATTAAATTATTTCCCTATTTTTCCACATTTTTTCATTTCGATTACTAAATTTTGTTATAAAGAAAGAAGGAAGTTAATCTACAGAAAATATCTAAAAAGATTAAAATCACTTTCAAAGGATTGGGATCAAATTGCCTGCTATAACAGAAAATAAGGACGAAACGGAGACGAATTCCGATGCATTATTTGACTTTTCTGGAAGGTTTGATGACTTAGGAGAAGACCTTTTGAAACTATCGTCTCAAGAGCATATTTGTACCATTTATCGAAAAGATGAAGACAAGATAGATTCTATTATGGAATTTCTTAAAACAGGCATAGTAAAAAATGAGAGATGTGTAATTATAGTAGATAAAAATTCAAAAGAAGCTATTCAAAAAAAGATGAAATCTATGGAAGATATTAAGAATCTTCTCAATACTTCAGCTATAGTGTTAGTAGATTCAGAAGATATTTATGGTAACAGATTCGATTTTAATTCAGCTAGAGCCATTGAATCAGTTAAATCTTATTTTGAAGTTCCCCAGGAAGACAACTTCAATGGATTAAGGATAATTATTGATATTTTACCAGTTAAAAACAAAGACACAACTATGAATATGAGTTTGGAATTTCATTCAAGTATCGACAAACTCATTTCAAACAGAAACATTAATTTTTTCTGTTTATATGACGAATATAAATTCGAATCTAAAACGTTATTAAATGTTATTATTTCACACTCTAAGATTATTTTTAATGGTTTTTTGTGTGAAAATTCTTTCTCAATGAATCCTCATCAGCTTCAAATAGCTGGAGAAGATAGGGTAGATGACACACTCTACAAAAAAACTGTCTATGATATAGTTCAAAGGGAGATAAATAAACAAAAAAGAGTGAAAACAGATTCTTACGTTCAAAAAGAAACTCTCAAAGGCATCAATGATTCTGTCTTTATTTTAGATTTTGAAGGCAATATACTTGAAGTAAACGAAGTTGCATACAAAACAAGAGGATATACAGAAGAAGAGATACTAAGTCTGAATATTTTAGACATAATGAGCTCAGAAAATAAAGACTTATTTGATTCGAGGATCGAAGAACTAAAGGAAAAGAGGGAGATAACATTTGAAACAACTCATTATTGTAAAAATGGAACATTATTAGATGTGGAGTTTAAAACTAAAATAATCAGTTATGATAATCAAGAGTTTATTTTAAGCGTTGGAAGAGATATAACTGAACGAAAAAGAGTTGAAAAAGAAGCAAAAACTAACGAAGAAAAATACAGAAG
>JAGLTP010000213.1 GCA_023135215.1 Candidatus Heimdallarchaeota archaeon | reverse complement strand
AATCTGTTGATTTCTTCATCAATTTCAGGATAACTTTTGTACTTACCCAGAAATTCTATCATATCACGGTCAGGGAATTTATCAGCTGTTTGTCTGAATAAGTCAATAATACTCATTTCAGGAATATCAACTGGATCAGGAATTCCCTCACAATAAGACCAAATCTTTTCCGGCATACATAATCACAACTTTATATTAATTAAGCTTCAAAATAGCTTATTTATAAATTTATTTTAGAAACACGAGCTTTAATTTTGTTTTTTAAGGCTTAAACCTTTGAAATCAATTTTAGGAAATGTTTTTCAATTCCATTTAATTCTGGTTTACTATGAGAATAGTTATGCACTCTGAAAAAGAAAAAAAACTTCTCTTACAACTTATGGATCACCTTATCAAACAAAACATAGACTTCTTCCTTGATTTTAAAGAGCCTTTATCCTTCCAGCTTGAAGAGTTGTTTTCTGAACTTACTTCTTGTGATATAGAAGTTGATAAAAAAGAAGAACCAGCAGGTATTTCAGAACTCTAGTTTATCTCCTGCTAATGAATAGAGTTATATTGTATAATTCTTAAAAGTGACTAGAATGTGGGAAGAGAAACCTCATTGCAGCATCTGTAATTTAGATTTTGGAGAAACCTATCTTCGTTGTCCTGAGTGTAATTCTCTTTTAATTATTTCCGCAATAAAAGGACCTGTAAAACATGATTTAAAGCTATCATCTATGTGGTCTCTAAAAGATTTCTTACCTAATTTTGATAAGATTATAACATTAGCAGAAGGGAATACTCCTTTCTTACAAATCTCAAGAGATAATGATTTACAGGGATTAAATGTGAAACTAGAATTCAGAAATCCAACAGGTACTTTTAGAGATAGAGCATGTTCACTGATTGTGTCTGATGCTATTCAAAAGAAAGCTAATACAATAGTTGGAGCGAGTACAGGATCTTTCAGTATCAGTCTCTCTGCTTATGCAGCAAAAGCTGGTTTAAGATCAACAAATGTAGTTCCCCATAACTTAGAATTATCAAAAATAGAACAAATGAAAATCTATGGTGGATTAGTTATTGAGAAAGGAGAGACAGTTGATGAAGCTATTAAAGAATCGGAAATTATCTCTGCTAAAGAAAAGGGTTATTTCGCAACTCCTGAACAAAACATTCTGACAATAGAAGGTCAAAAAACAATAGGTTTGGAAATAGCGTTGCAATCTGAGATGATTGATTCAATAATAGTCCCAAGAGGTTCAGGATCGTTAATTTTCTCAATATACAGAGGATTTGAGGATGCAAAAGAATCGGGATGGATTAAGAAAATCCCTAGAGTCTATTCCATTTCTTTAGAGAAAACGAAAATTGCTCATCTAGCTGAATCACTAGAAATCAAGAAACCCTATATGATAGATGAGGTGCAGAAACTTGTAAAAGAAACAGAGGGAAAAGAGATAGAGATTGATGCTGGAGTCATGATTGATGAAGCTCTAACTCTTGCAAGACAAGAAGGATTATTCATTGAACCCTCTTCTGCATCAGTTTTAGCAGCTGCTAGAATACTAACAAATGTTAGCGAGATTGATACTACAAAAACAGTTGCAATTCTTACAGGTTCTGGTTTTAACGCTTTAAACATCTACGCAGCACAACTAAGAGGGAAAAAGAAAGTTGTGTGGGGATTATCAGAAAGCTCAACAACTAAATTTGAAATACTAAATCTCATCGCAGGTAAGAAAGCAACATATGGTTATTCTATTTGGGTATCATTAGGAAAATCACAATCATTACAATCTATCTATCAACATCTGAATGAATTAGAAGAAAAAGGAATTATATCTGTAATTGAAACTGAGAAGAAAAGAAAGGAATTTGAGTTAACAAAGAAAGGTTTTGAAACAATAGAGAGGATGAGAGATTTAATAGACGTTATCTAAGACTTATGAACAAAAAAAAAGAAAAAAAGAACACCAATGAATTGTTTTAGGTTCTTATTGTAGTTTAACAGCACTGTATCAATTCTTTTGATTCAGAAACTAAACTGTACATGTTCTATTTCGGAATTGATCACGTTCTAGTTCTCGTAGTTTATCACAATCACAATCGGTTTCGCATTGTTCCAGAGATTCAAGATCACAAGTACCGTTGTGATATTGGTCGCGATATTGATCACGGAATTGGTCACGGTATTGATTTTGAATACAATCACACTCACA
>JAGLTP010000212.1 GCA_023135215.1 Candidatus Heimdallarchaeota archaeon | reverse complement strand
GCTTCTTTGTGTTTATATGGTAAACAATGCATGAAGGAATAGTCTGATTTAGCATTTGAACATAATTCTTCTGTAACAATATAGTCCTTAAATGCTGCTAGTTTTTCTTTTTCTTGATCCTCTTCACCCATAGAGATGAATGTATCAGTAACTACAATATCAGCATCAGTAACAGCAGCGACGGCATCATTCGTTACAACTATCTTAACATCCGTTTCTTCTGCAAAATCCTTAGCCATTGAAACAATATCGTTAGAGGGTTCATATCCTTTTGGAGTTGCAACAGACATATGTAATCCCATCTTAGCACAACCTATTAACAGAGAATTACATACATTGTTTCCATCTCCAACCCAAGCTAGTTTTAATCCTGCTAATCTTCCTTTGTGTTCTTCAATAGTTAATAGATCAGCAAGAATTTGAAGGGGGTGATATTTATCTGATAAAGCGTTAATGACGGGAATTGTGGAATGTTTAGCTAATTCTTTAACATCATCATGTGCGTATACTCTGGCAAGCACAGCATCCACCATTCTAGAAAGAACACGAGAGGTGTCTTTAATGGTTTCACCTCCACCCAATTGGATATCAGCAGAACTTAAGAAAAGAGCATGACCGCCAAGAAAATACATAGCAACCTCTGTAGAAACACGAGTTCTAGTAGAACGTTTTTGAAAAATCATACCAAGAGTCATTCCTGACAGTGGTTTATTTCGTTTATCAGCTTTGAATTCAGCTTTCAACCCTTTAGATTCATCAAGAAGAAAACGAATTTCTTCTGCAGTAAAGTCTTTCAAGGAAAGAAGAGATCTACCTTTCAATTCCATTATTATCACTGAAAACCAAAAGAGTTAGAAATTTAAAAAATGTTCGATATGAATTTGAGCTTGATCAATTTCAATACTTTTGAAAAAAACCAAGTTTTAAAAGAAAGGTAATAGAATAGGATTCTGATAAGAATGGTAAGTTATAAACGACTTGGAATATCAACAGTAACTGGTGCAATACTGGGTGTTTTCTGCATACTTGGTGCTGTGCAAAGAATTCCTGGAAATTTTAGTGAAAATCTTGCATATTTAATGGGTATTTGGACAATGAGGGTTATACTGGGTATCATTATTGGTTTAGCTGGAGATATAGCTATTTTCAAGGGAGAAAAATGGCAAACTTGGGTTAATACAGTGATTCGAGGTATATTGTTTGGTTTAGTTTTTTCAGTAGCTATATTATTAATTGATCCTTTCAGGGATTATGCGACTTTTGCTGCAGGAATTGCATATGGGCCAATAATAGATTTAATAACAAC
>JAGLTP010000211.1 GCA_023135215.1 Candidatus Heimdallarchaeota archaeon | reverse complement strand
GCCATTCCAAATCATCTATCATATCCACAATAAGAAATGCAGGTCTTTTTTTCCAGTAGGTCTCTTCAATCGTTTGATACTTCTTATAATTGTTAAGAAATATCTGATATTCATACAAAGATTTTCAACAATCATTTGCTTATTTCTTATTTTTCAGCTTACTCTTCAGATAATCATTGGTTTTTTGTTCAGTATATTCTTCTTTATTTGCAAGAGGTTGACTAATAAAATTAAGATCATTTTTATCCAGTTTACCTTCTTTAATGAGCTTAAAGCCTACTTTTTCTAGCATTTGAAGAATTTCTTTGCTTTTCTCTGATTCATCTTTTAAGGGATAGCAATGAGGTCGAAGAATTGCTCCAGCAAATTCTATAGAATAACTCTCTGCAACTTCCTCAAATATTCTTACAACGACATCAAGATTTTCTATCTCCCACCAACCACCAACTACAACTGCGATTAATTTTGAGATATTCACATCTTCATGACATCTAGCTCTTGTCCTACCATTTCGAAATTCTAGTATAGGTTCTATAAGAGGTACTAATCTGTTAACAAAATTCTGCATTTTTCCAGGAAGGGAAGAATAAACCGGTGTTGCTAAAACTAAGATATCAGCAGACTTAAGCTTAGGGTAAAGATCTTGCATATCATCTTGGATAAAACATTCCCCGATAGTTTCTCCCCAGCATTTAAAGCAACCAATACAAGGAAGAATTTTTTGTTCTTTTGTATAAATTAATTCCACAGATGCTCCAGCTTTCTTCATACCTTCCATAAAAGGGGTAAGTAAAAAAGCGGTATTGCTTTTTTCTGTTTTTGGACTACCATTAATTATTAGTACTTTAGTCAAGATATATCTCCTCTGTATATTAATAGAAAAAGAGAATATAAATATTTTCGAGACATTAAAAAGCATCTAAAATATTGTTTTCCTATTAAGTTTCCTAACTGCAAACTAGCGCTAATAATTTCTTCTTCATTCAAAATCCTGAAAGGTAGATGATGAAGAATATTAGAACAATAATCCCATATAAGGAAAGAGGGATTCCAGAGTAGGGAAGAAAGTACTGAAATGATTAAGAAGTTATTCACACTAAAAATATAAAATTAATCAACACTATAGTTCCTTTTTATTGAAATTCTGTTTTTTGATTTGCACACAAAAAAGATTTTTATATGGTATGCTATAATGTCATTGATGAGCGAATCTGAAGACATAAAAGCAGAGCTTGAAAACCTTCAAAAATCTATCAAAGGATTACGAGCTGTTTATAATCAAGCTCCAGTAGCTTTTGTAACTGCAGATAAAGAAGGATTCTTTATAGAAGGCAATCAAGCAGTCTTAGATTTATTTGGATTAAAAGATTTAGCTCAACTTCAGAAATTGAATCTATTCAATGATATTGAACTGACAGAAGAAAACAAAAAACTTCTGAAAAAAGGTAAACCAATTGAATATTTAGGACAGTTTAACTTCGACAGTTTGAAAGAAGAGGGATTCTTAGAAACTTCAAGAACTGGGAGAAGTTGCTTTGATATCTTCATTTCTCCGTTTTATATTAGAGAGTTAGAACAAGCGGGATACTTTTCAGTAGTAATAGACTGCACAGAAAGGAAAGAAGCAGAAGAAAAACTGAAAGAAAGCGAAGAGAAATTCAGATTACTTTTCCAAAAAATTAATGATAGTTTCTTTATGATTAAAGTAAGTGATGAAGGAGAGCTTCTATCTTTCGCTGAAGTTAATGAAACAACTAGTAAATGGACAGGTTATACTAGAGATGAATTTCTGAATATGTCTCCTTTGGACCTTATCCCAGAAGATATGCTCGAAGAAGCTGGAAATACTATCCAAACTATAATGGAAACAGGATTTCTAACTTCGGAAATAGAAATAGTTACAAAAAATGGAACCAGAATGCCAGTAGAACTTAGCTCAAAACTTGTCTCATTCGATGACGATTATTTTATTTTGATCACAGGAAGAGAAATACTTGAACGTGTTGAAACCAGAAAAGCAAGAGAAGAAGAGATTCAAGAAAAAACACTGTTTCTAGATATTGTTGCACATGATTTTAGAAATTTCCAAACAGCGTCCAGAGGATTTGTTGATCAAGTTTTAGAAGATAAGGAAATTACACCAGAGATGGAAAAGAAATTTCTGGAAAAAACAAGATCTTCTTTATTGAAATCTGAAACACTTTTCACCAATTTAACAATTTTAATGCAACGAGATATTCAAATAGAACATGAATTTAGACCAGTAAGTCTTCTTGAGAGTTTTGAAAATTCTAAAGAAATTTTACAAGATCTATTTATTGACAAAGAAATCCAGTTAAGTTTAGAGAACATCACCCCAGAACATAAAATAATAGCGGATATGCTTTTTGAACAACTAATACTTAACCTGTTAACTAATGCGGTAAAGTTTGATGAAAGAAAAAAAGTTAAAATCGAAATTTCTTATGAAGGAAAGAAAGACAATACATGTATTCTCTCAATTATGGATAAAGGTAAAGGTATACATCCTGATGAGAGAGAGAGTATTTTCGAAAGATTTTCTCATTTTAAGAAATATGGTGAAGGGATGGGATTAGGTCTATTCATTGTTAAGACACTTGTAGACAGATATAATGGTGAGATCTGGATTGAAAGTAGAGAAGAAAAGGATTATACTAAAGGCTCTGTTTTTAATATTAAACTTTCATGTGCTTCGAAATAGATTTCAGAAAAATGGTAAGAACTACCAATATATTCTATCGAAATTTGGTTAAATTTGTTCACTTACAACTGAGTCTCTCTTCTGGTTTAAATACGAATTCCTCCCATATTCATTTGGAGTAGAGTACTTTGTTAAAAAGAACTCTCATCCAAGGGGGGTGGAATAAAACCCCCTCCCAAACCTATCTTCTCTATTATCCACGGGGGG
>JAGLTP010000210.1 GCA_023135215.1 Candidatus Heimdallarchaeota archaeon | reverse complement strand
AGGCATTCAAACTTTCAGAAATATTAACCAAATTGTCTAGTTCATTGCTAATTTCTGGATAATTAGTGATATTTTCATATCCTTGATCGAAGTATGAAATCGTGTCGTTCAAACCCATGAAAACAACCTCCATATCAGAACCGTATGAACTAATGTTAGCTGATATTTTAGTCATATCATAAATAAAACTCAATGTTTCATTGAAGAAGATTGTTTCTGACCCAATCATTTGTTGCGCTTCATCTCTTACTAGTTGTTCAGATACTAAACTGAAATTGGACCTAGCATCATCGAACAATGCTGTCGTACCATTGTAAGCACTATTTTCTCCAATAAAATCAGCAGCTTTTATCAAATTATAAGCTCCATATAGGAAATGAGTTAGTGTTGCATAACGAGATGGAGAATCATCTTTAATTGGGTGCTCAACTAAAATTTCTATAACCGCTGGCACTTCCGCGAAGGATTGGATATATTCTTCTACATCTACTATGTATGGTTGAATCTGAGTAGTTTGAAATGGGAGTCTATCAAGAAAACTATATATTTCAGATATATTTGCTAAACTGATTTCATCAAACGCTTCGTAAAGTAAATCCATACTTGAACTTAGGTCATCTAAACCTGCTTCAACTTTATTTACACCTGTTTGAAACAAACTTTCATTTATCACACCTTTCTTAATAACAGGTTCCTCAGTTGTTAATGAACCCCCTATCTCGCTTTGATTTAAGGATTCAGAAACATCTTGGAAACCTTGAAAAATCTGATATGATCCATTAATCAATGGTTCAACTCCACTTAGGAGAATAAGTGAAGCATCCATAAAATGCAGTAGAACGTCAGTAATTTGAATAAGTCCAAATATAAATGAGAACATCTGGATACTATTACGTGCATTTCTAATGTTTTCCGCTGCTAGAAGAAAATTTTCTAATGCTCTGTTTATGTCTTCTTGGGTAGCATTTCCAAAGCTTCCCATAATCTCAACGCTTCCAGCAATATGGTTTGCACCAACTAATGTATTTCCTCCAAAGTCTACAAAACCAGCTAAGCTTAGATGGATGATAGGAGATAATATTAAACCAATTGTAAATAATACTAATGCTAAGATAGCTAAGACAGATTTTGAAGTTTCTTTATTTGAAGTTACCAAATTAATAAACCAAACGAGTGAAAGAGCACCTATCATAA
>JAGLTP010000021.1 GCA_023135215.1 Candidatus Heimdallarchaeota archaeon | reverse complement strand
TTGCCAAGTAGTTTTTCAAGCACTTCATCAGAGTTATACATAAGAAGAAGTAAATTGAAGATTTTTTTAACTTTGTCCCATAAACACAAAGAAATCCAGTTGTTCTCTAATAAAGGCTTCATCAGCTCCTCCAATTATTCTCTGGTTATTTGGAAGGATGATAGTTGGGATAGCAACTATTTCATATTCTTCAGCTTTATCCACTTCTTTAGAAATATCAATAACATCCAAAGTCAAATGATCTACTTCTTCGATTATTTTCTTTAATATTCCTTCAATAAATGGACACCAACCACATGTTGGACTTGTGAAGAACATTACTTTTAGTTCCATCTTATCTACCTAACCAATGATTTCAATTAGTGGGATAGTATCGTTGAATTTTACGATTTTTGGTAAGAATGTAGCTCCTGTTGAGCTCTTCAGACATTCTATATAGTGATTATAGTCTACTCTAGAGAATCTTATGATTATATCAGCTGTAGTTCTCAATCTAGCAAGAATTTCCCTACTTATAGCATTGAAGTTGATGAATGAATAAGCTACAGCTCGTCTTTCTTTAATATTGAAAGATTGAAGAGCAAAATAACGAAGGAAATCAGATTCAGATAGGATGTTTGCATCATCTGTTAAATCACCAAATAAGACTACTTTTTGTTTTGCTTGTGCAAATGCTTCCATTAATTCAACTGTCACTGAGATCATATCATCAGTTGTCATTAATTGGCTCATCTCTCTTGCTTCAACTGCTGTGACTGAACGATTATACTTGTCAATGAATACTACATTCCCTTCATTAAGATGGGGAGTAATATCACTTTTCGATCTCTTAAATTCCTCCACGATTTTGGATGAATACATATGTACATTAGAATGAATAATTACTCCCTTACCTTCATTTAAATGATGATACATAGTAGTTAAGAATAAGGGGAAGTAATTTGTTTCTCCATCCATCTCAATAAGAATGACACTTCCAGTAGGAATTCCTCCACCTAATAAAACATCTAGTTTTCCTATTCCTGTTTTCTCTTCATCAATTAAAGATATGGGAGGATGTTCTGAACGGAAGATTGTAACTCCCTTTTTATCTATCATAAATCTGTTCTCGAAATGGGTTGGTTGTGCTGACCTAAGTTTAGGGACAGATATTTTTTTGATAAGTTGATTATTTTTTAGTTCAGTTCTTATTTTAATTACACCATCTACTAAGAATTCTTCAAGAGTCGCATATTCTTCAGCAACTTGTGATTCAGCTGTGAATATAAGTACGGCATCTTCGTTTGTGATTTCTCTAATGAAATCCATAAAATTGCTTCTTGCTGTTTTCTCATATTGAAACTCTGCAAAGAATGCGGAGATAGAATCAAAAATAACTAATTTTGCTTTGATCTTTTGCATTTTGGCTTTAGTTCTTGTAATTATACCGGAAAGGTCAAATCTTTCAGTTTGAACAAGATGGACTCCTTGTGGTTTAAGCGTCATTTTTTCTACACTTAATTTACCATTTTTTATGTAAGGTTGTAAATCCATTCCAAAGGATTTACCATATTCAACTATTTTATCAGGATCGACTTCTGTGGAAATAAACAATACTGGAATATCTTGAAGTAATGCACCATGTGTGATAAACAATGAGAGAACAGTTTTTCCTGCTCCTGCCGTTCCTTTGATAGCATAACAGTAACTTGTCCTTAACCCTCCATCTATCATCTTGTCTAACTCATTTATCCCTGTTGAGATAATCATATATTTCAATAATAAATTACAATCTACATCTATAAAATTATATCTAAAGTATTAAACAAAAGTAGATAGAAACATACAAATTCTTAACAATCTCAAATTATTTATATCTTTATTCACGGGTTAGAATGAATGTCTTCTAAATATACTGCACAGATGATTGGTAACCGGTTAATAGTGTGGGATATACAAGAAGGCATTGAGCTTTATTCCTCAGGTTTCTTTGGAAAACCTATAGGTGTAAGAAAACCCAACCTAGGTGATGAATTCAGAGATCCTTCTGAGCTTTCATATTTTGAAGGTCTTTATCTTCTTGAAAATAAGAAATTGATAATTCTTGATGAAAAAGGTGTACATGTTTCGAAGAAAGTATTCGAAGAAAGATGCAATGATCAATATATGAACTTTGAAAATAAAATGTATGTTTACAGACACTTGAGGAAACTAGGTTATATTGTAAGACCTGGTCTGAAGTTTGGAGTAGACTTTGCAGTTTATATCAAAGGTCCTGGTTTGGAACATAGTCCATATATGGTACAGATTATAGAACAAGAGGGAAAAATAAATCCTATAGAACTCGTGAGAGCTGGAAGACTTGCGACAACTGTTCGAAAGAATTTCGTTATTGCATCAAAAATTAAGAAGAAACTTCATTTCTTCGTTTTTAACCGATATAAGCCATAATTGAGTGTGAATCTCTCAATAATTCTTCTTGAAATCTTGATTTAGATTACCACAAAAAATTAAAAGAGATGTTAATATCATTTATCTGTTGTAGATGAGTTCTCCACAAGGTTGGCAAGTTGACGTATTAGATGTAGCACAAAAGTGTGTATATTGTGGTTATTGTTCATTATGTCCAACCTATAAAGAACTTAAATGGGAAATTTATCATCCAAGAGGAATTCTTGATCAGATTAAGTTATATTATTCTGAAGAAGTAAAAGATAAGCTGAAGACTGATGTCTCAAAGCAGCTATTTGAAAGCGTATTCCTTTGTACCGTGTGTCGAGCTTGTGAAGACATTTGTATTGTTGATTTACCTTTGTTGAAGGTTTGGGAACAAATAAGACAAGAAGCGTTCAGAAGGGGAAGATGGAATCCCGAACTCCTGTCTCTCTATAACAGAGTAAAAGATTTCTTTAATATCTATGGTTTACCAGCGGAAGAAAGGGTTTCTTGGGCAGCATTAAGTGGTATGAATATGTCTAGACGAACACAAAAGAAAGCACCTTTAGCATATTTTGTGGGATGTCAAGCATCATATTCAGGTAAAATGGGAAGTATAGCAGAAAGTGTTGTTAAGATTCTTAGAAAAGCAAAACTAAACTTTACTATCTTAGGAACTGAAGAAAGATGTTGTGGATCTCCTATTTTCTTAGCTGGTGGTTTTTCCGTTGGGAAAACATTCGCAAAGCACAATTTAGATCAATTTAAAAAACTAGGCGTTAAGAAAATAGTTACAGCTTGTGCAGGTTGTTATAGATCTTTTAAGATAGTTTACCCTAGAGTCCTGGGTGAAGAGTGGGATATAGAAGTAGTTCATATCTCTGAATTAGCTAATGAACTTTTCAAAGAAAAGAAACTGAAAGCTACTAATCCAATTAAAGAAAAAATAACATTCAAAGATCCTTGCGAACTAGTGAGACATTGTGGATTAAGTGATGCTCCGAGAGAAGTAATTCAGAACATTCCTGATGTCAGATATGAAGAACTACCATCTAATAGGGAAGAAGCACTATGTTGTGGAGGAGGAGGTTTACTAAAACTAAATGATGAAGATTTAGCTGAGCAAATCAATTCTCATCTTATATCTGAGATCCAATATTCAGAAGCTGACATTGTAGTTAATGGGTGCCCAACATGTTTAGATACTATTCAACATGGTGTTAAGCAAAGAGAAATGGATGTTGAAGTAATTGATATAGCTGAGTTGGTCAAACGAATGGTGGAGGGTAAAAAATGACATTGAAAAACAAAGTTCGTACTAAATTCGTGAGACATTTGGGGAAAGGTTTTAGAGATGATGAAACGACCATTCGAATTTATTCTAGAGATCTAGCAGATCTCCCTCCACTCACAAAATTATTTTACAACAATACTGCTGATGCAGTTGTACTTCCATCAACTCCTGATGAAGTGAAAAAACTCTATGAGCTTGCAACAGAAAACAAAGTTCCTATAACTCCAAGAAGTGGTGGAACTGCAGGTTTTGGTGGATGTGTTACCTATAAAAAAGGTATAATTGTCGACGTTAAAGGTTTGGAAAGTGAACTGTTGATTGAACCTTTTGATCAATCTGTTTTAGTTAGTCCTTCAACAGTGATTTCAGAGTTGCAAAGACAGCTGAACCTTCAAGGTTTCTCTCTCTGCTCATACCCTTCAAGTTTTCATTCTGCTACAATTGGTGGGTGGATAGCTCATGGTGGATATGGTGTGGGTAGCGCTAAATATGGAGGAGCTTTAGATCAAATTCTAGCTTTGGATGTTGTATTACCAACAGGAGAAATGAAAAAGTTCACTGAGAAAGAGGATATAGAACTATTTGTTGGTTCAAATGGAACTTTAGGATTAATTACAAGAATACAACTAAAAATCAAATTTGATATTCCTCTAAAACAGTTCGGATGTACCTTTGACTCACCTATACAATTAGCTAAGGGATTGAAAGAAATTTCTGAAATTGATCCTTATTCTATATGGTTCTTTAATCCAAAAAATGTTGAAAAAATCAACAAATCGTTTGGATACTCACTACCCGAAAGATATGTTATTATTGTAACTAAGGAGATTAGCTATGAAGAAGAAGAAAACGAATTTAATCTCAGTTTCAATCATACAGTAAGAAATGCAGGTGGGCAAATTTTAGACAGGAGATACATCACTAATATCTGGAGTTTTCGATTTAAGACGTTTGCAATGTTGAAAGAATATAAGGACTACCTCACTAATGAAATAATCTTACCTATAGAAACAAGTGGTAAGTATCTGCAGAAATTGTCTTCAAAGATTGAAGGTCAGATTCATCTTGAAGGAGAAATGATTGGTAAAACTCATTATTCACTTCTAATGTTTTTGTATTTTGAAGAAAAACTAGGTCCTTTCAAGAAACTTCGAATCAATTTGGATTTGTACAAAAACGTACTTAAAGGGATTAAAGTTAAAGGGTATCCTTACACCACTGGTCTATGGTTTTCAGGATATTATCAGACTATTTTTGGTAAAGAACAATACAAAAAGTATAAAGAATTCAAGAAAGAAGTTGACCCAAAAGGAATAAGTAATCCTGGGAAAGTAATCTCTCCAAGATTGAAATTATTCCCCTTAATTAGTTTAAAAACAGCATTAAAATTAGCAAGTAGGTTTATATAATGAAAATTGAGCAATACGATTTCCCAGATGATTTATTTTACATTCTTAGAGATCCCGGTCATATTTGGATAAAAAGAAAATCAGAGGATATCTTCCAGTTAGGTATAGACGATTATGCTTCAAAAAGAGCAGGGAAAATTGAATTTGTTCGAATGATGAAAGAAGGACAGCGAGTGAAAAAAAACCAAATCATAGGGACTTATGAAAGTGGAAAATGGGTTGGACAAATTCGAGCTCCTATTGCAGGTGAGATAATTGAGAAAAATGAACTATTAAGAAAAACACCTGATTTAATTAACACTGATCCTTATGGAGAAGGCTGGATTCTATCGATTGAAGGAAAAGATATAGAAAATAAAATAGTTGAAGATAAGGAAATTGTTCCAACAGGAGATAAACTAGAGAAATATATACGTTGGAGAATTAGTCAAGAATAGCAACAATATTAATGCATTTTTACATAATTTTTTATACAATAGTCACTTTACGGGATAACAGATGCTTATCTGGATTCTAATAGCTTTTGCTGTTCTTCAGGGAGTTTTAGAATGGTTACCAGTAAGCTCAGAAGGACAAACTATCACTCTATTAACAGGTTTTCTAGGAATCAGTCCTGAAGAAGCTCTTGAAATATCGTTATGGTTACATCTAGGAACACTGATAGCTGTAGTAATAAAATTCAGAAAAGAGATATATCAATATCTAAATCCCCAAGTCAAAGAAGAAACAATCAAACAATGGAGATGGTTCATTCTCTTAAGTACTGTAGGTACAATAATCATTGGTGTGCCTTGTTATTTCTTAGTACGACATCTAGGTTCTAATCCTCAAATTGGAGAGTATTTTATGCTCATCATCGGAATTGCATTGCTAATTACAGCAGCTCTGCTATTCTATGCTAAAAGACA
>JAGLTP010000209.1 GCA_023135215.1 Candidatus Heimdallarchaeota archaeon | reverse complement strand
AAGGGAGCTATTATTAGTTTAATTTTGTTGTTCTCCATGATTATTTTCTTTGATTTTCAAGCAACTACAGTAATAAGCGAAACTTTTGATCCTTTCACAGAAACTTTCACTACTACTGAGTATATGGATGTTGCGAACACCAATGTTTCCTGATGGGGAGATGGTTCAATATATAATACAAATAAGAAGCCAAGTCTAATTGGATCAATCAATCCAGGATTTATTGGAACACCAATTGAAGTTCATGTACATGGTGATCATGCGATTTTGGGTACAACTGACAGCATAGAAACTGTTGGTATCACGGATCCAACAAATCCAATATCTAACGATTCAATTACTTTTACTAGCCAAGTTATGAGTATATACATTGATTATAATTATGCATACTTAGCATCATATGATGATGGGTTAACCATAGTAGACATAACTGATCCAAATAATCTTGCATCATTTACTCCATACACCCCTGCGTCTGGACATGGTTATGATGTCGCAATTTCAGGGGATTATGCTTATCTTGCAAGAAATGATGAAGATATATCGTATTATGGTATTCATATTTTAGATATTTCAGATCCAGCTAGCATTGGATGGTCAACTGGTTGGACATTCGAGACAAATGCTTTAGTTAATGATATCGAAATCAAGGTAAATTTTGCATATGTTGGAAATGGTTCAAGCATGTTGGTTTTAGACATCACAGATCCAATCAATCCTATTCTTCATTCAGAATATACTAGTTTGAGTAGTGTGAACGACATCTTCATCTATGGTGAATATGTATTTATTGCTGATCAATCTGGATTAGTGGTACTAGACATAACATATCCAATTTCACCAACATTGATTGGGGCATTTGGAGATTTAGAACTTACAAAAGTTATAGTTGATGGAACTTATGCTTACGTAGTTGACTATGATGGTGATGTGTATGTATTAGATATATCTGATTTTAGCAACATTGGAATTATTGCTAGTTATGACTATGCTGGTGGAGCTAATAGAGCTTCTTCTATATATCTGGATGGGTGTTATCTATACGTTGCTGCTTTAGCAAGTGGGATGGACGTACTCCAAGTATGTAATAACATCCAACCTACAAGTGTAGATCATTTTCCTGTTGACCCTGGAATTGATAGAGCAATAACTACCCAAGGAAATTTAGCTTATGTTGTTGGAGATTATTTTGGTGGATTGAAATTCTTTGGAACATTGAGAATCTATAATATTAGCGATCCTACGAGTACTGTTCTTCTAGGAGAAATTGATCATCCACCAGGACTTCTGGATTTTGGACACGTATTCTATGATGTTGAAATTGTCGGTTCGTTAGCGTTAGTTGTTGGTACATATATGACCTGGTCTGCAGGATGGATTTTTAAAATGGCATTTTATGCTTTCGACATTACAGATCCAACAAATCCAACCTTCTTCGGAGCTCAAGTTATACCTTTACCTTTAGAATTCTATATATGGTGGGAAATAGCTCACTTTGATATAGAAATAAGTGGTGATTATATGTATATCACTTGTGGGAGTGAAGGAATAGTTATCTATGATTTAAACGATTTTTCCTATGTTACAAGATATGATATCTCTATCTATGCAAATGATATTTATGTGGAAGGAGATATAGGTTATATTGCTGGAGGTGGTAGCGGATTTCAAATCATAGATTTAAGTGATCCTTCAAATCCCTCTTCGATATACACTTATCCAACAACTGGTTTGGCACATAAGGTATGGATTGAAGGAGATTTAGCTTATGTTGCAGATGGATCAAGTGGAGTACACATCTTTGATATCCAGAATCCAAATCTACCGGTTCTACTAGGAAGTATTGCTACATCAGACAATGCAAATAGTCTTTTTGTTTCAGGTGATACAGCTTTTGTAAGTGATGCAGCGAGCGGTTTACTTGTTCTTGATGTAACGGATCCGTCTAATCCTCAAGCTCTATATACCTATAGTACAACAGGAATTTTACAAGAAATTGCCGTAGTAGGAGATTATGCGTTTATTGCAGAATTAGTTGCGGATTTTGAGGTTTTGGAAGTCCGGAAGAATAAAGCTAGACAGTTTTCAGATCTTAATCAAGCTCAATCTACAACAATCTTTACTGGTGAAAGCACTTCATCACTAAGTCATGCAACAGTAACAAAGGTATCAAGTGTGCCAACAGGAACATCTATATCGTTCTTTCTTTCACCAGATAATGGGGTAAATTGGGATGCGGTTACACCTGGTGTTCAACATGAATTCACAAATGAGGGACGTAATCTGA
>JAGLTP010000208.1 GCA_023135215.1 Candidatus Heimdallarchaeota archaeon | reverse complement strand
ACTATTGAATATCTATGTTTTCCCAAATCTTTTCTATCAATCTGATATTTATCGAAATACAATTAGTCAGAATCAGCTAGATATGTTATATGTTGCCGAGAATCTAGATCTAAATGCTTCTCTCTTCGAAATCTTTAATCAAACAATCTTTCTTGAGGATTTTCCCCAACGAAAGATTGTCAATATAACTGTAATGATCGAGAATATGGCAATAAAACTTTCCGCAGCATATGATTCGGATGGTACACTTTCACCCAGAAGAATGAAACTGGATTATAATGGTACAATAGTTGGTGCTTTCAATGAATCAACAAAATATGAAAATTGGATCGAGAACGTTTTCGATAATGGGAATCTAGGAACTTACTTTGCTTTCTTAAATTCTTCACATGAAGTTGAGGTATATACAACATTTTCATCAATGGGAGTTTCAAGTTATACTTCAGATAATATTATTGGAAATTTAACTGATATCTTCAATACAGATAGGAAACCTGATTTCGTTATTTATCAAACCGTATATTATTTTGAAAGCAGAGGATTCCTAAATGAATATTCAACAGAATTTGAAAGAATAATTTTTATAGACAGTTTTGGGGACATAATGCTGTTTCTTTCGAATGAAGGTCAATGGGAAGAACCTCTTCTCTTCTAATTTCCTTTTTCATAACGTTTAAATCTTTTAAAACTCATTTTGAAATATGGCAGCACAACAACCATATGGTTTTCAAGTAAAACAAAGAATTATCTCTTTTTTTCGAGCTACTTACGATATTATAGATGAAGCTACAGGAAATCAAGTTTTCGTTGCTAAACGAAAAATCTGGTCTTTTACACCCACACTGTGGATAGAAAATATGCAAGGTCAGGAAGTAGCACGAGTAAAAGGCAATTTTCTATTTGGAACTAACTGGAAAATTTCTCAAGGAACAAATCTTGTTGGTGCGGTAAGATTCCCATTAATAAAACTATGTGGAATTAAATTTGACGTAGAAATATCAGGAAACAATTATACTGCTTCAGATATTCTTGGGTGGTCTTTTACTGCTAGAGATTATAACGGAAATGTAGGGTTCATCTTAGATAAGAAAATTTTTAGAATCAAAGATACATACAAGGTTGTAGTTTATCCACCTTTGGAACCTGTTCTTGCTCTTGCAGCTGCATTAGCTATTGATTCTAAATTCTATCAAGGAAACAGATAATCCTTTTATTCTTTTTCTTTTCTTTTTCTTTTCTTTTTATTGTTGAAAGACTTTTAAAGGACATGTTATCTCCTCTATTCAATGAAACCTGAAATTAGGGAAC
>JAGLTP010000207.1 GCA_023135215.1 Candidatus Heimdallarchaeota archaeon | reverse complement strand
TTTTTCCTTCGTGTTTTAATTTCAAAAGTAATTCTCGGATCTCTTTTCTTGCTTTCGGATCCAAACCTGTTTGTGGTTCGTCTAGCACTAGTATGTCTGGATCATGTACGAGAGATGAAACAATCCCTAGTTTCTGTCTCATTCCCTTGGAAAATGTTCCGACTTTCTTGTCAATCCATCCTTCTAATCCGATCATATTTATTACTTCTTCAACTCTTGAGCGTATTTTTTTCTTTGGATACCCTTTCAATTTAGCAAAATAGGATAGAATTTGTCTTGGTGTCATGTGGTCATAAAATGTTGGATTTTCTATTAGAAAACCTAAATGATCTAATAAGGAATCTTTGTTCTTCCTTGTTAATAACTCTAAATCACCATTATCTCTAATCCATACTTCTCCTTCAGTAGGTATTAAAAGCCTTGATATCATTTTCATGGTAGTTGTTTTTCCAGCACCATTTGGTCCTAACAACCCTATGATTTCTCCTCTTTTGATGTCAAGAGATAGATTGTTCACCGCTGTAAACTCACCAAAATTTTTTGATAAGTTCCTCAGTCTGATTATAATTTCTGTTTCATCGTTTGGCATGAAATTCACTTTATCTGTAATTTGTATTTTCTATATTCAATTTTCAACATCTCCTTTAAAAACATTTGCAAATTACGCAAACGTTTGCAATATTGAAAAGAAAAATCACTAAGACGGTCGTATAATCTTGTATTATTGAACTTTTAGTTTTCTCCTCAACCATCTTTTGAACGGTTCATGAAATGGTATTTTGTCAAATCCCTCTTGTGTAAGTAATTTTTCCAAGTAGTATCTTGCAGTAACTAGTTCGCTTGTACTTTTCGGTCTGTATTCTGGTAGACTCTCTTCATATAGATTGATAGGGTAACAATAACTGAAAGGTAAAATCTGTAACTCCTCTTTTTCAAAATTAGAGAGAATTACTGCGGATAAAACAGCTTGATGTATGAATGTTACATACAGTTCCTCTTTATCATAAAAACTCTTGAAATCAGGATTTTTATACAATTCCATATATCTCTTCCACCAAGTCTCCAAGAATCCTTTTTCTGGTCTAACAATCAGAAAACCTGAATTAAAATATGGACGAAGAATATTGCCATCGACATGCGTTTGCATGGGGAAAATTCTATCTTCGGGAACTTCGCATTTACTATAGATAAGTTCCCAAAATCTGTCAATTGGTTGGTAGTATAAAGAACCAATGAGTGTGTGGTGGACAGGTCTACCGCCTAAATTTTTTCCATCTTCTAGAAGAAAATCTTTTGGTTCATTTATTATTAATGAATTAGTTCCTAACCATACTAAGAATTCTGTTTGTCCCTTTGCTAATGATTCCGCAGTTGCAGCTGCATAAGTGCTACCTGTAAAAGGAAAAGATAAAATTTCAGAATCAAGTTCAAATTGAATGATTTTTACATCAAACATTTTCAGCTGAGTTCTATCTTTGATTGGAATTTCTTCTTCAGACTTGGTTGTCATTAACCAAATAGGTGCATCCGAGAAGACTCCTGCAAATTTGCGGATACTCTCAACAAGAATAAATGTTTCAGGTGAAGATCCATCTGAAGCGAATGCAAAAATTAACTTTTTCATACCCAGCATATTTGAAAGGAATTAAAATACTTATAAGAATTTGTTATCAAAAAAGGTGAAAAAGGAAAGAAAACTAATTTTCTTCCCCAAATTCGTATTTCTTATAGATGGTACACTATATCTAGCATTTTGAAGTAAACAAAGGAGAGTTTTGTATAATCTCCTCCAAAGTAGTTTCCTTCGAAATCATAAATCCCATCAGCATCGAAATCTAGAGAATATGTTCCAAGTGTAATGAGATATGAGAAGACAAACTTCAACTTGATAGTTTTATGTCCAAGCTTGTACCACTCTTCTGGCCAATCTTCTCCATCAACTCTAAATTGGAACAAGACATCAAAATCATCGTATTTTTTATGTGGGTTGCTATTTTGATCTATATCAATGCATCCACAAGTTGCAGCTGTTTTTTGATTGGGATTGATTTCCCAAATAAAATCAAATACAGGATTCCACAACTCAAGGAAACCTAATGCTAAGAATGGTACGAGATGAACATTGTAAATAAGATCAGCTTCTGGATT
>JAGLTP010000206.1 GCA_023135215.1 Candidatus Heimdallarchaeota archaeon | reverse complement strand
TATCTATGTCGTTTGGATTTAGTGATCCTGCAAGAAGTTCCCTCGTTGCTGAGAGTAGTGACAGAGAAAAAAGAGCTTCATCTTTTTCTATTGTAAACTTAGCTTTATACGTTACAGCAATGGTAGGTCCAATTGTTATTAGTATTCTAACAGATCGTGTTCCCTTGAGTTATTATTTTTATGGCTTAATAGGAGGAAATGTGATATTATTTATTTTTCAACTCTTTTCCTTAAAAGAGCCTTTGGTTATTGATGGATATTCTCCAAGTTTTTTTAAACAATTCAATCAATCGATAAAAGCAATTGGGATACTATATTATGAGTTTGTAAAATCACTCTTGAAGTTTCTTTTGATGCCATTCGTTTTGATATATAGTAGAATAAAGAGAGACTCTAATCAGAATAAATACACTGAAAGTGTTGAGCATGATTATGATTTATTCAGAGATATTTTCAAAAATCCTGGTGTGAAATATGCAATTGGTTTCTTTATTTTCGATGCATTTATTTGGGGTTTGAGTCTAAATATTTACAATGGAGCAGTAAAATACGTATATGGATATAATGAAAGTCAAATTGCAATTATGCAATTGGTTCTCAATATCAGTACAATTGTTTTCTTCATCCCTCTGACACTTGTATCTGACAAACTGAAGAAGAACGAATTATTAGTTCTCAGTCTTATCACTGGTTCATTATTTTTCACTACTAACATCATAGGTCATTTTACAGATCCCAGATATCTTCTTTATGTAATTTTAATAGGATGGGCTGGTTTGGGAGCAAGTATTGCTTTCTGGGTACCAGGAATTCTTTCTATAGTTACAGATTTCAATCCTAACCGCAGAGCTGAGATTTATGGTATGGTCACGGGAATTAAATCCTTGGGTTGGCTTCCTACTGGATTTATCGCAGGTTTCATCATAGAGAAAACAATAGATCAATGGGGATTACTTATTCCTTTTCTAATCAGCATAATCTTATTACCTTTTGAACTCTACATGGCTTGGAAATTCCCAAATAACACTCAAAATGATGAGAATAAAGAAGAGAAAAACTAAAATGGTCTTTCTGAGATTGTATCCATTATTTCCTCTGATAATTTCACAGTAATCCAGTTCAATGTCTCTTCAATTTCCTCTTCTGAATTTTCCTTGAAAAAGAAATAACCAACTAACCAGAAATCACTATTTTTTTCTACTAATTGTTTAAGGAACCATCCCTCATTCATTCCTAAAGAACGGATATTCATTCTTTCAAGTTTCTCTTTTTCCCTTTTTGTTAGAGATGATTTTACAAAAATTTCGCTATCAATAGAGAATGCGGTTAACAGTTCGGAGAATAGTATAACACTATTTTTTTCTTGTAAATCCTTATTAGCTGCGAGTGAAAAAACTTTACCTTGATCGATATCACCAACAAATAAATCTGCAACAAGTATTTTCCCTTCATCCTCAAGATTGTTTAGCTTTAGTTTCAATCTTTCCACAAAAAAGGATTCTAAATCAGCTGAAGGGAATTCTTGAGTATATTGAGCAATTTTTAGAACTTTATTCATAATTTCAACTGGTGGATCAAAGATTTCAAACGAGATGTATTGGGATAATATTTCGAATATTGCTTGCCCTCTCAACTCTAGATACTCATTGTTATCAAATAAATCTG
Source organism: Candidatus Heimdallarchaeota archaeon (assembly GCA_023135215.1). Next base: position 6,469 of record JAGLTP010000206.1, on the reverse strand, counting down.
TAAAAAATATAAACCTAAGGGGATTAGATTCTCCTAGCGGTGAATACAAGTAAATCTTAATGTCCTCAAGTGCTGCATTGATTAAACCTCTTTCACTTTTAGTACATTCAATCACGAAATTATTTAGAGCACAGATCATAGGCCAGACAAGTTCCTCACTCATCATCAAAGTCTCATCTGAATAGATCCTTCGACCGAGCCCACTCTCAATATTCATGAAAGCGATAAGGTGTATCATTTTCTATAATATCTTTATACTGTTGATAAAAATATCTATGAACTCAAGTGACTTTACAATAATCTTATTAATAGTCTGAATTATTTTAATAAAAAAATGATGATTCTATGGAACTTGAGCAATCGGCAGGTATAGTTATCTATAACTCCGGTAAGTATCTCCTTCTCAACTACGGAAAAAGTCGAGTTACGGCAAATAGATGGGGTTTAACGAAGGGACGTATTGAGGGGAACGAAACCGTTATTGAAGCAGCGCTTAGAGAAGCATTTGAAGAAACGGGCATCAAAGATATTTCAATATTAGAAGAGTTTGAACATAAAATTACTTACTACTTCACTCGAGGACAAAATAGAATCAAGAAGACTGTTATTTATTTAATTGGTATTTCATCAACAGATGACATACAAATCTCAAAAGAACACATAGGATCTCAATGGGCGACATACGAAAAAGCTCTAGAAATGCTAACTTTTGAGAATACTCGGAAAGTGATAAGAGCAGCTGAAAGATATTTAAGAGAAAATGAATTAGCAAAAAAACCATAAGGTGAGAATACTTGGTTCTAACTGACAAAGATATAGCAACTAAGCCTATTATTAAAAAACCTAGGACTTTCAATCCTCTAGGAGGTGTTTTTACAGGTTTATTCCTTGGAATAGGTCATGCGCTATTGAATAAAAGTTTCATCAAAAATAATGTAGGGTTAGGTATTGGTGTTCTTGGAATTATATTGATAATCCTTTCAGTAGCACCTGGTTTAGTAGCAATATCACTCTCCCCAAAATTCGCGATATTCAATACTATAGTTGAGAAATCAAAGAACATAGTTGCACAAATAACTTTTCAAATAATTCTCTTCTATGTGGGATTTTTACCAATTTATGGACTTGCAATAGTATATACAACAGGTAATTTTGATTTATGGAAACTTTTGGTTCTAGGAGCGATTCATGTCGTTTTTGTAGCAGGTTTGTTCCTTATTAATCATCGATTTTTAACAAAAGAAAAACCCAGCATCAGTAATTTACAGAAACCTCTGTTTCAACCAAATAAAATACTCTTAATCTTGCTGAGCTTTCTTCCCTCTGCTATCTCTACTTTGGTTTTATTCATGCTTTAGAAATAAACTACAGAATTCTAAAATTTTCATCTGTAATCTGTTTTTGGATAGTTTGGAATGTTTTTACAGATGTATCAAAGTTTACTTTGTTTGCTTTTGTTTCAACACTTTTGATCTGTGAGCCTCTAAATTTCCATAGCTCTACACTATAGACATATGCTTCAGGCTCTGGAATATGTAATCCTGATCTATCATAAACATAGCCGCTTCTTTGCCCAAATGAGAGCATTACGATAAACCAATAATGAGGTCTTGGATCATCATCATCTGGTAGTTTCTCTAAAGTGATAGTTTCCTCTATTGTTCCACTTTTTGTGTTTGCGGAAAGCTCTAATTTTTTAAGATTTTTATAGACATCCGCTGGTAATCTTTTAGACGACATATAGGCAACATTATTTAAAAGAATTTTATCTATTAAAAATTTAACCCTTCACTTGATGCTTTTTATATCAAAATCTTTACTCATTTATATATAATTTAAATAAAAAGGGTTTAAATATTTCAGAAGATATTATTTGATTATAGAATTCATGAACTAAAGTGATTTATGGATGGCAGTAGACCCCCCTCCAATAAGATGTCTGATAGTAGATTTAGATTTCTTTATTCAAGAGAAGGGAATAGATACTGAGGAACCTATTATTCGTATCAGGGGAAAAACAGAGGATAATGAAGCAATAGTTATTCATGTAACTGGTTTTTACCCATATTTTTACATTGATGATGTTTCTGAAACAACAAAATCCATTCAGAGTCTCTTATATACAGAGAAAGAGTTCGGGGATTGGATTCAAGATCACTTTCCCATCACTAAATATAGATATTATCAGAACAAACCAATTTTTCTCTACAAAATTCTAGGTCGTAACCCTTGGAGAATTATGAAATATAGTAAACTTTTGAAAGAAAAAGGAATTAAGAGCTATGAAAATGATTTATCATATATTTCAAGATTCTTAATTGATACGAATTTCAAGGGTCTCAATTGGATAAAGATTAAAAATTACGAGGAATTACCAGAAAACCAATTCGCACGTGTTTTTGAAGTAAGCTATGAAGATATCGAACAAATAGACAACCTAGATTTTCAATATACTGTTATGAGTTTCAATATAGCCATTAATTCAATATCAGAGGATGGCAAGAAAATTAGAAATTTCTCTAGTGTTATGGCTGAAAGAAGTCAACGAATCATTGCTATATGTTTGAGTTGGGGAAAAGAAGAAGGCAAAACTCAAAATAAAACATTTCTTCTAGAAGATGACACGAACGAAAGCGAGAAAACAATGATAGAAAATGTCATTGCAACAATTCATAATGTATCACCAGAAATATTTGTCACGTTTAATGGTAATCAAGTTACTTTACCTTACTTTTTCACAAGAATGGAGTCTTTAGGAATCGATCCTAACATTATCTGCCCTCTAGAAAATGCTAAAATTAAACCTTCTATGGGATATCTTGGTTATAGAATTCCAGGATACATCTCATACGATTTAGTAAAAAGTACAAGATGGCTTAGAACAAAGACAGGAAAGAAAGGTTTAGAAGACCTTGCTCGTCAATTTTTGAATACGGAAAGAAAAGGAGATTATTCACAGATTAATGACCTCTGGTTTCAAATGTTAAATAACAAGAAGAAAACAGAAAAACAATTATTAGAAGATATTTGTAATCATGATTCTTTCATCATTCATTCTCTTTTCTATGCAATGGGGATGCAGGAATATTTGGAAGTTATGAAATTAGTTGGAATAAGACCATCTGAAGGTATTTACTCAACACCTAGACATCTTGGAGAATTTCAACTCTTCAGAATTCTGCATCATAAAGACACTATAATACCAGCTGAACCTACAAGAGATGAGTTATCAGTTAGAAAGAGTACAAGATCTCTAGCTGTGGGAGGATTCGTACTCGTTCCAAAAGGAACGTTGCATGAAGCTGTACTAATAGCGGATTTCACTTCGATGTTTCCATCAATTATGGTCAGTCACAATATAGGTGGAGAAAGCTTTGATGGATCTGTTGCTGCTCCAATGAACAAATTCCGAACAAAACCTGATACGGGATTACGGATTATGCAAAATCAGATTCTTGAAGAGAGAAAAAATGTCAAGAAGGAAATTTACGAACTAGAGACCTATCTTCGTTCTTTTTCCAAATCAAAGCGAGATAAGAAATTAGAGAAGGAGCTTAAGAAACTTAAAATTCAATCCAACGCGTATAAAATTGTAGCAAATTCCATGTATGGTAGTCATAATTATGTTGGTAGTCGTTTTTATGATACTGAGATTTCAAATGCAATTACTAGCATTTCAAAAGAATACATCAAAAGAGTAGATCAATGGACACAAGATCTTACTGAAAATAGATGTCAAGTAGTTTATGGAGATACTGATAGTATTTTTGTTAAACTTTCTGACAAAGCCTCTGTTTTCAAAGTTGCTGAGAAAACAAGCAAAGGGAAAGCATTTTCATTGGATGATGTCCCTGAAGCTAATAATCTCCTTGAGTATTTCGCTTCAAAGCTCCCCAAGCAAATGGATCTACAGTTTGTTGACTTAGCTCTAAGGATAGTATTTGCTCCTGAAACTAAGAAGAGATACAGCTATGTAAGTGCTGTAACTGGTGAACTCATAATTGTTGGTTTTGAAGCAATCAGAAGTGATACTTCACCTTTTGCTGTAGAAGTTCAAACAGCTGCTCTCAAACTTGTACTAGAAGATGGAGATATTCAGAAAGCAAGACAAAAAGTTATTGAATTGTGCTTGGAATTCAAGGATTTGGAACCAGAGAAAATTATTGAAAAAACCATGATTTTAGGTCCTATTAGAAGGAGTCCCAAGGATTATAAGAGTAAAACTCCTGCCATAGGAGCTCTAGAAGACTTCGCTTTTAACAATGAACTTGATGTAGATGAAATCTGGAAAGATTACGAAAGATTTCCATTTGTTATTTTGGAAGGCAATTCACCACTCTACAAAAGAGCAAAACATCCCACATTAACAGATCCTTCTAAAATCGATAGAGAACATTACATTATGGAAGCTTTGAGAGATGTGAAAAGAATTGGTGTGAGAGTTGAATTGCAGGACATCAATCCTTCTAGTCAAAAAACACTAGATTTCAGTATCTTAGATTCAAAAAAATCAGAAGATTAGATTAGAGTTCTTGATGCTCTTCATAAAGTAATGAAATTAGATCTTCCATTTTCTTTCTATATTCATCAGTTTCTGAGAATTTTTTCACAGCATTCATCATCGATAAACTTGAGAACAATAAAATTAAGTTCCAAAGCTTTTCATCTGTCTCAAGTCCATATTCTTTCCGTAATGAATTCATTGACTCATGTGACAAATCTACAAGACCCTTCACAACACCAGTGAGAACTTCTATCTTCGCATCAGTAATATCTTTGAAAACCTTATCAGCCATCTTCTTTACGATTCTCTCGACGGGTCGTTCTTGAAGGGGAACTCTAGCTTCTAGTTCAGTAGGTTCTATAATGTCTAGTGGAGCCCAAAGAATTAGGTTTATTGCATCTGGTTCATATGTTGCTCTGTAAAACTTTATCGTCTTTGTCATGTTCTTAATCTGCTCTTCTCTTACGACCTGAATTAATTTAGATTTCTCTAGAATTTGGAGATGATGATATACTGCTTGAGGAGTACTCTCAATCTTTTCAGCAATTTCAGAAAGATTGAGTTCTTCTTTGGATAAGAACTCTAAAATTGATAAACGCTTACTCGAACCTAAAGCTTTACTGATATTGACAGTTTCACCTTTCTTTAATTTTATAATATTCAAATCTTTTTTATCAGTTTTTTCATGTTTAATTTCAGAATTCATAATCCAGATACCATTAAAAGCTTGATTTGTTTGCTTTTTTAGTTTTTGGTAATTGTCCCCCAAATATGGGTAACTTAAGGTGTTTGTATACAATATTTTCGATTGCTTAGTAAATTATAGATAAATTTATAGTTCTTCAAACCTTGACTAGTTTAATTATCCAAAAGATAATTATATCTGTGATTCATGTGACGTTGTTTGAAGCAGATTACTATGAAAAACTTGAGGAAAAGAAAGTTCACTGTCTTTTGTGTCCTAGAAACTGCATAATTCAACCTGACAAACTTGGTAATTGCCAGTCAAGAAAGAATCTAGATGGAACCCTTTATGCTCTAGGTTTCAATAGATTCACTTCTGTACATGATGATCCTATTGAAAAGAAACCCATCTATCATTACAAACCAGGTTCTCGTACTATGAGTTTTGGAGCAGCTGGATGCAATTTACATTGTGATATGTGTCAAAACTGGTCTATCAGCCAAATATCTGCAGAGAGTAAGAATCTGATAAACATAACTTCAGATCATGCAATGGAGTTGGTTCGCAAACACAATTGTGATACGATAGCCTATACATACAATGAACCTTTGATTAATTTCGAATGGATAAGAGAGACAGGAACATTAGCTCACCAGAACGGTTTTGGAAACATACTAGTAACAAATGGTCTAATCAATAGTAAACCCTTAGAAGAACTTCTATCAATTATAGATGCAGCAAACATTGATATTAAATCATTTAGAGAAGAATTTTACAGGGATATTGCACACTTTCCAGGTTTAGAACAAATAAAGAAGAATGCTTCAGTTTTTTATGATAATGGTGTTCATGTTGAACTTACTATGTTATTAATCCCTGATCATAATGATGACGATGATGAGATTAGACAATTCTCAAGATGGGTTATTGAAGAAATGAGTGATAAGGTTCCAATACATTTCAGCAGATTTTATCCTCATTATAAAATGCAGCATGTACCTCCTACACCAGTTGAAACTGTTCTCAATGCGAAAAAAATAGCTGAGGAAGTTGGGTTAAAGTATGTCTTTACAGGTAATCTACCTTATTCAGAGATAAACACTACTTATTGTCAGAATTGCAATGCTGTACTAGTTGAGAGAGTTTACTATAATGTGAAAATCAAACAGTTGGGGAAAGATGGTAAGTGTAGAAAATGTAACACAGACTCTGACATCAGAGTATAGTTGTATTTTCCTCTATCATAGGTTATTGTTTTATGACATGAATTTTATACAAAT
>JAGLTP010000205.1 GCA_023135215.1 Candidatus Heimdallarchaeota archaeon | reverse complement strand
GGAACTGTCCTTTATTGTGGTTCCTCAGTTGTGTTCAGAAGAGAATATGCATATCCCATACCTGAAGGTCAAATGACTGAGGATTTTGATCAGTCTGTGCAAATAATCAAAAAAGGGAAAAAGGGTTATTTCTTAGATGAAGTAGGAGCTATGTCCTTAGTACCTGAAACAATAGCACATCAAATTAGTCAACTTTTTAGATGGTTTACAGGTCAATCAGGAGCACTCTATGATCACGGATGGTCTTTGTTTAAAGGAGTCATTAAGAGGAAAATTAGATTCAGACAAGCAATAGATATTATTTTTTCATCAATGTTAGTTGTTGCTGCTACATCCTTCTATTTCCTTGGAATCATCTATTCAGTTTTATATTTAGCGAAAATTCCCTTAGTGAGAGCATGGTTTCTAGGTCAACTCTGGTTGATAGTAATATTATCATTAACTTTCATCATTTACTTCGCAACAATAACAGCAACTACACTCTACTCTATGAAATCAGCATCATTTCCATTGAAACTATATCATGTTCCATTCTTCTTAACATTTGGAAGTTTAACTGCACCATTCTTCTTAATTCCTGCATTCAAAGGATTAGTAGGAAAGAACAAATTAATTCCTGGTAAAACTCAATGGAATAAGAAAATACCAATATATAGGAACGCATCAATCTTTTCCGTTATTGGATTATTTTTCCTGTATTTAGCAGTTGATTCAATACTTCAACAATTATGTGGGAATTTTGATTTAGGTTTCTGTTACTACACTGATCCATACATTAATTATTTCTTTATCCTTTTTGGAATGATAGGTTTAACTTTAGCTTTTTCATTGCCTTTTATGCTCTTCGCTTCAAAAATATTCCAACCTCAGATTTATGAAGAAAAGCATATCTATCACTAACTGTAGAAAATCAAAAAAATGAAAAATGCAAATACTCAAGGTGTTGAAGACTATATTCAAGACGAGCTTTTCTGGAAAGAATCTCAAAAAGAATATATCAAAATGAGGGGTGGAGCTGAAGATTATTCAAAAATAAAATGTCCCACTTGGGTAACAAAAGATCCAAACGATAGCTTGCATTTAGTCGAATTTTCGGAAACAATCAAAAGACTACTCCCTCATGCAACTATAGTAGATGTTCCTGATTACCTGTTCATGCACCACTATCCAGGTGTAAAGGAATTCGGGAATATGATTAAAGGGTACATTGAAGAAACATTTTCTTAGATAGTAATTATGAAATGTTGGAAACTATAACGTATTTTTTGTGAAATTCATTTACTAAATAATCGAGATAGGTGATTCCCAAAATTTTTTAAGAATCCGTTTTTCTTCTGAATCATGAAAGTCAAGTTAGTCACAGATTCTCATGCATGTCTTCCTATAGATTTCATGAAGAAAGAGAATATTGGTTATCTAGAGAGCTTAATGATTATCGAAGATAAAGATTACAAAGAATTAAGTGAAATAGATAGAGATGATTTCATCAAGCAAATACCTAATTTTGATCCATACCCAAAAACATCAATTGGAAGTCCACAACATGCTTTAGATATCTTTGAACAAGCAATTAAAGACGGATATGAAGAAATATTTTACATTGGTGTTTCTCCTACTATATCAAATCAATACAATTCAGCAATGATAGCAGCAAAGAAAGTTAAAGAGAAGATTAAAGTCAATCTTTACGAATGTGGATTAAGTACAGCTAGTCAAGGAGCCCTTGTCTTAAATGCAGTGAAGATGCTTAAGAAAGGAAAAAACGTTTCAGAAGTTATAGAGGAATTAGATAAACTAAAAATATATACACATACATTGGGAATGTCTCAATCTTTTGAAGCTCTATTCAAAACTGGAAAAATCCAGAAAAAAATGTCTCTAAATGTGATATCAAAATTGATGAAACTAAAACCTATGTTTGAGGTTATCCTCGATGAAGGAGTCCAAAGCCGAGGAGCAGGAAAGGGTAACAAAGGTGCTTTACAGAAAGTATATGAAAGAATGGAAGAATTAGCTCAAGAGGGTATTGAGTACGATTTAATCTTAAGTGATGTAAATAATACTCATCATTTTAAGACAATAGAAGAGGAACTAAGAAAAATTATATCAATCAAAGATGTTCATTTTTGGAAGATATCTCCTGTTGTATTTCACTCATTAGGAACAGAGAGTATACAAATTACAATCTCCCCACATGTCAATTAACTTTATTAAAAAGCAACACACAATTCATTAAACATTGCCGTAAGATGTTGAAATCCTTGACGTTCGAAGATGAATATCCACAAGAAATGCTTTTCCTAGAAAATGCTACAAAAGAATACATTCTGATGTCTGATGAACAGGAAGTATTCTGTTATCACTCTATTGATAAGAAAACTTCTAACAAATTTACAATCCTTTTTGTTCAAGGATTTGGATCAGGAGTCTACTCCTGGACAGATTTGTGGGATGAGTTGAATAAAGAGTTTAATTTAATCGTTCTAGATCCAAGAGATAAAGAAACTGTGAAACTAAATAAGAAAAAAAAATGCACTGTTCAGAGGATAGCTCTGGACATAGCTGAAGCTGCGCATTATCTGAAAATCGAAAAAGAAAAACTGATACTCTTTGGATCAAGTGTTGGAGCTTCTTATGTAGCTAATAGTTTAAGAAGACGATTAATAGACCCAAAATGCTGTTTTTTTGCTGGACCATCAGTAAAACCTAGAAATCCAAAGTTTTTACTTAAACTGGCAATGATTCTTCCATCCAGCATTGTAGATATAGTCGGTAAATTTGTAGGAAGAAAGTATCTAAGAAACAAAGTAGCTGAGGGATTCCAGAGAAAAGTATTCTATAGTAGACTTGAGAAAATTGATGTAAGAAGATGGAAAAAATGTATAAAAATCCATAATTATATTGCAGATGAGGACTTTAAAGCAATAAAATGTCCAGTTTATATAATAACTACAAAGGGAGACAAATATCATCACATAGAATCAGTTGAAGAAGTACATGGTCTTATTGAGGACAGTACGATTGTGGATGTACCAAGTTATGAATATTATCACACAAAACCAGGAGTGAAGGAATTTACAGAACGAATTTCAAAGATAATTTGTGAACAATAAATATTCTAATCTAAGCATCTTTTACAGGTAAATTTTATAAAAGAGCAAGTGTCTCACAGAACGTTATTCATGAGTTTAGTCGAAAAAACAAGTAAAAAAAATGTTTTACTCTTTTCGTTCTATGATATTACTAACACTGTTTATTCACAAATCATTCAGTCAACAATAATACTGAGATATAATATCCTCGATAATATGGAAATTCTTTTTTAGCTGAATGT
>JAGLTP010000204.1 GCA_023135215.1 Candidatus Heimdallarchaeota archaeon | reverse complement strand
GCCATTCGGATTTCACCTACTCAATGTATGTATTTTAGTTTAATAAACTTTTTTAGCAAATAGAGGAATCAAAAACAAAGAAATTGGTGTTTGAACATAAATAAGTTAATAAGAAATTAAAAGCAAATAACGAAAGATATTAAAAAGAAAACAGAAAAGAGCGAATAACAGAATGCCTCGATGGTGTAGTTCGGCCAATCATTGCGGACTTTCACATGTGAAGGTCCGCGTGACATAACAGGAATATCCGCAGACCCGGGTTCAAATCCCGGTCGAGGCACCAAATTGTTTTTGAAAGTTAATAACAGATTTTGTATCTAGATAAACATTTGATGACATTTACGAATAAATTTAAAAAATCAAATTGAATGCTTTTATTATCACAAATCATTTGGATACCTTTAAGCGGGGATTGCCGAGTGGTCAAAGGCGCTGGACTTAGGATCCAGTCCTTAGTGGTTCGGGAGTTCGAATCTCCCTCCCCGCACCAAATCTTTTTAATTTTTAAACCCGACAAATTAAGTTAAATCTTCATTTACAGCACTTTTATCTATTTTTTTCACTTTCAAATCACTCTGTCTGTTTTTCTTAAATAGCTAATTTACAATGTTTACATGGTCGTATGTCATCATTCACAATCTTACAGGATAGTGTTATGGATTTGGGGGTAGTTCTTGTAAAGTTTGATCATAAATTGGGTCCTATCATATTGTCTAATCATTCATCTTTGGCAGAAGGTACACTAATGAATTTAGCTATTAAGGGAACATCAACACTCATGAATGGTCTATCTTACAATTTTACAAACTCACGTAGATTTCGTGGATTAATGCAATTATCAGAAAATACTTTCGTATATGGCTTCGATCTTCTTTTGATAGATGACGATAATGATGAAGAGTCGTTTACACCTGTTATTTTGTTCTTAGTTTTCCCTTCGTACTCTGTTTCCGTTGTTGGATCTAACATTAGAAAAATCGAACAGAAGTTATATGAACTGACACAAAACCTCATGACAATCTCTAATATTGAACCAAGATTTGGTTTGAAGATATTATCTGAATTTCAAGACATGATGTTCTGATTAAGGATTGCTCCTATAGATTCACATTCAATAGTTTTTTTGAGAAAAAACTTTCAATATCTATAAATAACAATATGAGCTAAAATATTAATAATACAAAAAAAATGATAACTGATGAGTGAAAATTCAACTCCTCCTAAACCCCCATATCCTGTGAAAAAAAAAGAAAATAAAGAAAAGGCAATAGAAGAAAGAAAAGAAATAGATGAATACCCTCCTAAACCACAACCTCCTGCACCCTCTCCTTCAGAAAGCCCCTCTATTCCTGTTCCTGTTCCTGTTTCTGAAGAACTTCCTGGAAAAGAAGTTGAAGATACAGATGTTCCTAAACCCATAGAATATTCTCACGTTTCATATGAAGAACAAAGAAGATCTCCAATAACATCAGAAGATTTAGCATCGGAAGAAGTAGAGGGACCGAAAAAATGGTCATTCTTCTGGTGGGGTTGTCTGTTTTTCTTTTTATGGAATATTCTTCTAATGTTTATTCTTGAACCAGCACTCCATCCTCGTGATAGCTTTTCTGCAGGTATAATTGCATATTCACTTGGTCTCTTTGGCTTGGTTGTTTTTGCTCTTCTAGTTAGAAGCAAAAAGAAATTTGCTTTAGCATTTCCAATACTTCTTCTTATCATATTTGGATTAAGTATTCTATTTCATTTTATTAATGCACCAATTTATAGCCCTCTAGCTCCATTAGGAGAAAGAGCAAAATTCGTCACAGAATCGATAAGAAATAGCACTAACTTTTTCGACCCAGAAACACCATTATTTGGTCTAGTAACAATAGAAACTCTGGAATTATGGAGTCTAGCTGTATTTGTAGCTGATTTTATTTTTGCACTAATAATCGGTTTTGTAGGTTGTCTTTCTTTAATATGGATAGTGGATCTATTCTCTTCTGTAATAAAATTCTCTACATCATTCTTAATTTTTCTAGCTTTAGTATTATTCACTATTGGTCTCGTAATATCACCTATCATTCATTTGGGTTTAGCGGGTTTCGTTGATTTTGGTGGAAATACTTTACTTGGTGCTAATCAAATATGGGGGGGTGTGGATATAATGAGAAACTTTGATAACGCTACACAGGAAGAAATCAACACGGTTTTGGAAGATTTTCTCCTTGCGGCAGAAAACTTCAGAAGTGCACATCAAAGTCTTAGCATGTTTTCTTTTGCTTATGGTTTCATCACAATAACGAGTGCTTTGATACAATACCTGGGTGCTTCAGTTATTCTATTGAATGGAATTGAACCCATGATTAACGGTTCTTATCAAGTTTTTCAAGGTTTCAAAGATGTAGCTAATGCATTAAATTACAGTTCAAGCGCGTTACTAGCTCAAGGAGTTAAAAAACAAACTCAAATAGATGATGATTTGTTTAATATTGGTGTAAATAAAGTTGAAGAAGGTTTAAACGAACTCAGCACTAGCATAGATTTACTTGATACTGCTTTTACTGAAATTGAAACGGTAAACATGACAGATATTATTAACTCCCTTGAAAGCTTACCAATCCCAGCTGGAATAATTGAGTCATATATTTCTCCATATATTTTCTCGGTAGAAGAGTATGTTGTGTCTTTTGCTGATTTACCTGCAGTATTAGAAATTCTTGTAGAAAAACCGATTGATAACGGAGATCCTTCTCGCTTCACTACTCTAACACATTTCCTATATGGTGCTTATAATCTAATAAAAGCAATTGAAATCATTGATGATACTTCGGCGTATAATGGTACTTCTGCGCTGTTGGATAATGCCTTATCTAATTCAACTTTAGTTATTGATCAACTAGCCAAGGATGAAATACAGCAAATGATTGGAGCGGACACTGTCTTCTTCAGTGAAACACTGAATTTCCTTTTCGATATAAATTTACTTGTAACTGATATAAGCTATTATGGACTTAATATCGGTTCTGTCTTTGAAGGTTTAAACAGCACTCTCATTTACTTTGAGCAAGGATATGAAAATATAACGAACTATCCAGAAATTCAAACAGATCTTGGTATTTTAGTAACTGATGCTGAGAACCTGAACAATACTGCTTATGCGATTGAAGGTAACATTACTAGTATTAGTTCAAAATCCGAAAATGAAGAGTATGGAGTATTTACTGTACCAAGTCAAGAAATCTTATCTTCCTTAGAAAGATTCGATTTTATTATAGCTGTAGAGAACTCTGTAAATGTTGCAAAAGCTCTCTTCCACCTCTTTAATGGAATGAGTCATCTAAAAGACACTAATAACCACATAAAAACAGGAAGCCAACTATTTAACGTTTCATTGTATAATGATGCTAATAACAGTTTCATAGCTGCAAACGTCTCACTTACGAACTCTATTACTGAAATGGATTTAGCAATTTCATATATGACTCTAGCCGAAGGAGAAATGCAGCAATTGGATGAATCAAAAATTGCACTTGAGACGATTAAGTCAACTTTAGTGAGTACAATAGTTTATTTCAACAATCTCTTAGCTTTGGCTCTTTTAGGACCTGCTGCTAACCCTCTAGATGTGGCAGGAAATTCTACAGCAATAGTTGATGCTTTGGCAACGGTGAATGATGACTTAAACGATGTAAAAGCTCAATAGTCTACTTAATTGCCAAATACTTCAGAAGTTTCAGTAGACAATTTTATGTTCTTTGATTACCTCATATTTTTTCTCTTTTAGAATTTCAACAGATATAAATACCTATCTGGGCTATTAATTTAGTATCCAGAAATAATTTCTGAGGTTTTAAAATATGAGTGACGACAAAATAGCTTACGAAATGCCCTCAGATCCAGAAAAGAAAAAATGGAGTTTTCTAGGTTGGGGACTCTTATTTCTTGTGATTTGGACAATAGCCTTAATGTTCATACTAGAAGCTGCTCTGCACCCAAGAGACAGCTTTGTTGCAACTATAGTTGCATATGCAATTGGACTAGTAGGTCTGGGGATATTTGCGGGATTAACAAGAAGCAAAGCTAAAGTATTTTTTACAATTCCAGTTGTGCTGATAATTGTTTTTGGTTTAGGATTTCTATTCCACTATATCAACGCACCAATTTACAATCCATTAGGACCTGTTTCTGAACGATTGATACCTTTGGTTGATCACGTTGATGAAGTAAGTAATACTACACTTTGGACTAGTGTTCCTCAAGAAATACAGGACAATATGGACCTAATCAAACAATATGCAGCTTTGGCTTTTGTTGTTGATTTAGTTATAGCGCTTCCGATATTTATCTTTGGAACGCTAAGCATAACGTGGATTGTTCAGCTTTTCACGACGAAACCTAAAATTTGGACAATACTTTCAGGCTTTTTTGCCTTAGTATTCTTCTTAATTGGAATGGTATTAACTCCTGCTATACATCTATTAGTGGGTGGTGTAACAGACTTAGGATCAAATATTGGTATTGGTTCACTTTATATGATGGACGGTATCACCGTTTTAATGGATTTTCCAAATGTTGATCAGAACGATATCAATGCCGCCGTTGATAGTTTTAATCAAGCAGCATGGTGGTTCCAGAAAGGAGGAGAAGATATAGCCGTCTTTCTTGCAGGATTGGGTCTAATTCCGTGGTATGGTATAAGTGATGCTACGGATGACTTTAACAAGTTATTCCAAGCAGCTTTTATTCTCTTCAGTGGAGTAGGACCGTTTGTAAATGGATCTTTTCAAGTCATGCAGGGATTTGAGAAAATTTCTCAAGCTCTGAATTTCAGTACTAGCCTTTCAGTGACTGCTCAAGGAGATGTGGTTAAAACAGCAATAGATGATGATGCGTTCAATGAAGGATTGGAATACATAAATGATGGTCTATTACACTTTAATGACAGTACTGAAGTGCTTGATGAAGCTGTAGAAGAAGTAAAACAAGTTGACTGGGAAGACATTCTATTTGCTTTAGGACAATTACCTGGAAACGTTGGTGGATCTGTTGATCCATTTGTTACTGAAATTCAAACTTATCTTGGTTTGTTTGATAATGCGACTGATTTAATGAAAGTTCTAATTGACAGACCAATCTTTGATAATGGTACACAAAGTGATTATGCTACTTTGGTTCATTTCTTCAAGGGTGCCTATAATTTGCTTAAAGCAGTAGAGGTAATAGGTGATCTTTCAAACTTTGTAGGAACAGAAACATACTTCTATAATGCTGGTGTGCACCTTAATATAACTTATAATGAACTAAACACTCCTACAGTGAATTCACTAATAGAATCAGAAACACCCATTTTGAATGATACACTTGCTTTTATTGTAGATGCAACTGGATTATTTGCAGATCTAAGTTTCACTGGTAGTGATTTCGTTCCAGTAGCTTTAGGTTTAAATGATACTCTAACTTATTTCCAGGTTGGATTTGAAAATATCACTGATTTCACCGGAATCATGAATCAAATCGATTCATATCGTGGTGATAGTACCGATTTATACCTTTCTACCGTAAGTTTGGAAAATCGAACTGATACAATGATTGCAAAAGCAGATGAAGGTGGATATGGTATGTTTAGTGAACCAGCGAAAGAATTTACCACAATTCTAAACCAATTGGAATTAAGAGTCAATGCACAAAATCTCAATGCAATCTCTAATTCACTATACTACCTTTTCTGGGCTATGGAAGATTTAAAGAGCGTACAGGAAGATATAACAGCTGGTGGAGAAGCTTTCAATGATACAGACTATATAACAGCTTTTGATCACTTTTCTGCTGCAAATAGTTCTCTTGATTCCGCTATACCAAAAATGTGGGAAGCAAGTAACTATATGAATCAAACAGAATCTGGTGGCATGATTCAGTTAGAACTTGAATCTACGAGAGATTCAATAGCAGTAATATACTTTGCATTAGTTCACATACAAGTTGATTTTATCTTCATAACTGACATTGCTTCCATAGGTAGTCCAGATGCGCAAGACATAATTGATGTTAACGCCGCAATCGGTCGAATTTTCGCTACTCTAATTGATGTGAATACTCAATTGTTATCAATAAACGTCCAACCGGGATAATAAAATCCCCCTTTTCTATTTTTTCTCTTTTTTTTCATTTTTTAGGCTTTAAATTTTAAAAAAAAGTTGTTGCCTAAAGAGAATACCTTTTTTAACAAATCGCTGGTATTCTAGCTAATGCAAATAGGGGTAAAATTATGACTCCATCGAATGTATTTCTAGGTTATCATCATAATACTGGCGAGTTCAAAGAAGTAAAAGAACAAGCTAAGTTTCAACAAGTAATGGATTCAGATCCAGCGGAAATCGGGAATAAAATTAGCACTCTAGGAATGGATGGTGTTTTGATCTTTAATAGAGATAAAAACGAATGGCATCTTATTTTTGGAACCCATCTAGGACTTGTAGCTCAACGTACAGCAAGAAGAATGGCAGACAACATAAGTAGGTCTGGTTCTCTACTCTCTTCAGGAGAGAGAGTTGGAGTTAGCTGCAGGTTAGAACAAATATCCGAAGACAATATTGGAGATTTGTCTAAAACTGTGCAAGAAAAATACATTGAAACAGATTTAGGTGGTTTTCAAGGTGATTCTAGAGCAGATGCTTTTCCCAAAACAGTTCATGCAAGGACAGAAGTAGAGGAAGAACCAATATCAGTGGAAAAGCCAGAGGAAGAGCAAAAACTCTTACCCCCGAGAGAGTATCCACCTCCTGGGCCTGTGGTTGAATCTACACCGGAACCTGAATTTACAGCTCCTGCAGAACCCGAACCTCTTGAACCAAGTACACTTACAATAGAAGCTGAACCTTCAGTTGACGAGATAACAAAACCCGAACCTGAAATTAAACCAATTCCAGAAGTACCACCTGAACCAGTTGTCGAAGAAATCGTTGAAGAGATCGTCGAAGAACAACCAGTAGAAACTATTGAACGAGTTGTCGAAGAAGTTGTCGAAGAAGTAGCAGAGAAAGTTGCGGAAGCAGTTGTACAAGAACTAGGAGACGAATCTCTTAGAGGTACAATAATGGAAGCTGTTGAAGAGAAAGTTGGGGAAGCTGTTGAAGAAAAGATAGGCGAAGTTGTCAAAGAAGTCGTTGAAGAGGCTTCTGAAGAAATGGCAGAAGAAATAGAAGAGGGCATCGAAGAAGCTGAATCAGTCGAAAAGATTGTCGAAGAAGTCATTGAAGATGTCGTTGAAGAGATAACAGAAGAAATTACTGAAGCTATTGAAGAGGTA
>JAGLTP010000203.1 GCA_023135215.1 Candidatus Heimdallarchaeota archaeon | reverse complement strand
CAAAAGATATTTAAAAAATAGACACCATTACTTATTGAAGACTTTGAAATTCAAAGACCCACGAATCAAAGAATCTCTTCTTTATAAGAAATTAAGGGATGATAAGGTTCAATGTCAAACATGTAACAGATTCTGTGTTATTCAAAAGAATGAGATTGGTTTCTGTAGCACTCGAAAAAACTTTGATGGACAACTCTATACCCTTCAGTATGGTGATGTTTCAAGTTACAGTTTGAATCCAATAGAAAAGAAACCAGCATACCATTATTTTCCGGGTTCTACTGCACTTACTCTTGGTTCTTGGGGATGTAATTTCACTTGCGATTGGTGTCAGAATTTTCATATTACAAAAAGACCTCCTCCAGAAAACCATAAAGATTCTAGTCTGATTACAGTCGAGAAGGTGCTTGAGAATGCTGCTTTTAATCCTTCAATAAATGGAGTCTGTTTCTCTTTTAATGAACCAACTCTATCTCTGGAGTTCTCAATTGATGTTTTTAAACAGTTATCTGATGATTACTACAAGCATTATGTAACTAATGGATACATGACTACTGAAGCTCTAGATCTGCTAATAACAGCTGGTATGAATGGAATGACTGTTAGTTTCAAGGGTACAGAAAATGTTGTAGATTGTCTGCTAGATATTAAACTAGAAAAAGTCTGGGAGAATCTGCAAGTTGCTTATCAAAGAGGAGTGCATATTGAACTAGTTTACCTTCTTATCCCTACCGTAAATGATGATGAGGAATTCATACTAGATTTCTCTCAGAAAATAGCTAAGACTCTTTCTGTGGATATACCTGTTCACTTTACACGTTATTTCCCTGCTCATTTGTACAAAATAGAAAAAACACCTATTTCAATAATGCAAAAAGCTCATACACTTGCTAAAAAAGAAGGATTGAATTATGTCTATCTAGGTAACATCCCAGGACATCCATTCCAAAGCACCTATTGTCCTGAATGTTCTGAATTACTTATTAAAAGAGATAGTTTCTCTGTGACATTCACAGATCTGACACCTGATAACAGATGTCCAAAATGCAACAAAACAATTCCTATATTTCCTTATAGACCCATTTATTTAAATCAATAGCCAGATTATCACGCAGTAATTTTTAAATATCATGCTTCTTATCCTCTCAGGATGAAAAAAATAGCAATTATTGTATTGATTTTTCTGCCTATTATCTCAGGTATGAATATACAAGAGAATCAGATATCAGTTGTCGCCTATTCTACTTCAATTGATGTCTCAGGTGCTGTTTTCCTTATCGATATTTCTCATGATCCGTTTCATACTTCTTTTGAAAGACTCTACTCAAACCTAACTTCTAGAGGAAATGCGGTAATTATCAATAAAGGTAATCTATCGCTAAGTGATAACGTTGATGTACTTTTTCTACCTGATAGTTATACATTTTTTACAACCTCAGAAAAAGAACTGATAGATAATTGGATAAATCAAGGAGACAAACTTATAGTTATAAGTGGGGACAGTGATTATGGTGGATACTATGATCCTGTTATTAATAATGAGGTTTTAGAGTATATAGGTTCTCAGATTAGATTGGATTCAACCATGATTTCTGATTCAGTTTTTAGTGATGGTGCAAGTTACAGAGTAGCTGCTACAGAATATGGTACTACTCCTACAGCTTCGATTCTTAGTAGCGGATGTGATGCTGGTATCATGATGCACAGTCCTTGTGCTGTTTTAGGCTATGATGGAGTTAATCATATTGATTTGAGAGATACTACTTTACCAAACGTTGAGGTTTTAATCAGCTACAGTGCAAACGCAACATCAGGTGATTCTGATAATAGCTCAATACCAACAGATCTTTATGCAAATGATCCTGATAATGGAGATTATCCTGCTGTAGTTTATGAAAAAATTGCTACTACAAGTGGAGATAACAGTCACATAATTGTTTGTGGAGAGGCAATTTATTCTGACTATAAAGATATGTATGATCAAAAAACAGAAACGGGAGTTTACAATGGTGGAACTCAATATGGACAGAAATTTGTCAATAATATAATCAACTATTTTGTTGAAAGCAAAATCAATCCTGAAAATGTTATTACTATTCTATCTGATGCTGATTTTATAAACTATGGTTTTTTAGGATCAGGAACAGCTGAAGATCCAT
>JAGLTP010000202.1 GCA_023135215.1 Candidatus Heimdallarchaeota archaeon | reverse complement strand
AGTACATAACGCTTTCAGGTCAAGTGGTGTTTATTCACAATAGTGTTCCTGTAGAAGGTGCTCAAGTCTATCTTGATGGTAATCTTGTCACAACAACAGATCCCACAGGCTTATTCAGCTTCCAACATACTGAAGCTTCATCTGGATTGAAAAATTACAATCTTACTGCCACACTTGATAATGAAGTTAAAATCTCTAAATGTGCAGGCTATTACATAATTCAAATTGAATGGACTCCCTCTGTTCCTGAATATAGTGAAATTCTGTTTCTCTCTCTTTTGCTACCTGTTGTTACTGCTTCAATAGTTCTAATTCTAAAGAAAAAGCATAAAAAAGTATAGGAAAGATAATCTTCTTTTCCTTTTTTTTCTAATATCATTTGGTCATTTTAGAGTGAATACTTACTTATCGAAAACTAATTTGAATACCTTACTTTTGCCTTGAATTTTTCCAGTATCTTTGAAACCAACCGATTCATACATTTTGATAGCAACTTCGTTTTCAGGAGCAACATCGAGGAAAATCTCAGAGCAATTATGTTTCTCTTTTAAGAACTCTAATAGTTTGACTGAACACTTCTTACCATAACCTTTACCTTGGAATTTCTCACCAATCATGAATCTAGCTATCCAGATTGCTTCATCCTCTGGATTCTTCCCTGTTGCTGAAAAACCTACCATTTCCTCATCTAGAAAGAAACCATGACACTCCAGAAAAGGATGAAACTTTGATTGTGCTAAGGAAACGGCATTAGAAGCAACAAAGCTTTCCTGATCGTTCTTGACTTTCAATTTTACAGCTTCTATCCAATTCTCTGCTGTGATTTCTTTGATATCTATTCCCATTTTTCTAACCTTGTTTATTATTTCAAAATCCTTAATAAAAGTAAGCATTTCCGAAAGAAGAGAAATAGAAAAACAGGTTAATCACTTATGGTTATTCTGATAACGTTGTTCTCAACTATAGCTTTTGCAATTTTCTCTCTAACCGATTTCAGATAACGCCAAACAGAAGTCTGAGAAATCTTCAATTCCTCAGCAATTTCATTTTGTGTTAATCCTTCAAT
>JAGLTP010000201.1 GCA_023135215.1 Candidatus Heimdallarchaeota archaeon | reverse complement strand
CTACATGAAATTATAACAAGTGATGCTAATATCAATCATGTTATATTAGCAGATAAAACAGGATTAACACTAGCTTATTCTTCTCGATTTGCTTTTGATGAATTCGAGACAGAAGCCTTAGGCGCTATCGCTAGTGCAGTATATTTAGCTAGTGAACAGCAGGGTCAAAATGTTGGGTTAGCAGAGCTAGATATTATCATATCTGAGTTTCAAGAGGGGTTAATATTAGTTGCAAGCTGTGGTAGTACAGTATTATGCCTTATTACTGATACTGGAGTTGCACTTGGAATGGTAAGAAGAACCATGAAAATTGCCGCAGAAAAAGTAAGGAATATATTAGATGTGGAAGCTAAACCTGTACCTCCTCCAGAAGTTCAACCAATACCTGCACAACAACCTGTTGTAGTTGAAGAAAAGAAAGTACAGGATGAGTTTATTTCCGATTTAGAACTTGCATTGCGGGAACTAGAACAATTTTAAAGAATCATTTAATATTGAGGAATGTTTGATGGATTCAGATGCTTCAAAAGGAGGAATTGACAGAATAGGGAAAAAAGAGCCTACTGTAGATTCAAGAGGAGAACTAATATTAACTGGAATACGATCACTTGATCAAAAGCTTGGTATGGAGCTATCGAATCGAAGAGGGCTACCCAAAGGGTCCATTATTTTAGTTAGTTATCCATCTGATACAGTAATTCCTACTCTGTTTGTTCAAAGAATTTTATTGAATTGGGCTCAACAATCTGAAGATAATATCATTTTCTATGTACACAGTGGGCGACCATATAACCACGTTTTGCGATCTTTTCAAGCATATGCATGGGATGTTAAACCTTTTGAAGGCAAAAACTGGTATTTCGAGAATATGTTTGATTTATCAAGTTCAGCTATGGCTTCAGCACTCAAATTAGGTAAGATTGAAGTTCGACGCAAAACATATGTAAAAAAAGTAATTGAGAGAATGCTCCATGTAAAGAAAACACAAAAAAAGAAATGCTTCAGTGTTTTTGATGATCTCTTATGGATGAAAGAAGATCGATTAGATGAAGATTCTAATGCACTTATAACCTTTCTAAAGGACTCGATTATGTCTTTTGAACAAATAGAAGGTATTCATTTCTTCTTGTTACCACAAGGTATTCTTGATCCAGTTGCGGAAAGAATCATCATGAATGCAGCTCAAGGAATTTTCTACTTCTCTAGAACTACAGTAGGAAGCAGAATCAGGGATAATTTTGCAATAACAAAACTGATGGGTGTAGCTTACATTAGTGAAAACTTGGAGATATCTCCTTCAGAAGCAGAAGGTTTCAAAATAGAATCAACAGCAAAAATATAGTTGATAACAATGGAAGAAAGAGAGGAGAATGGAACAGAGGAACCTGAAGAATTTCAAGAAATAGCAGATGAGATATCAAAACTATCTAAAGAAGTAAAAGAAATCAAAGACAATTTTAGATCTACTCAAAAAGAAAGCAAGGGAATTTTCCAATCTCTCAATAAGAAGAAAACCTCGACACTAGAGCTTTCACCCGCGCTTGAGTATGTTAACGAGTTATTAGAAAACTCCTCTGAACAAATAATATCGGAAATGAAATCGGAATTTTTTAGATTATTTAATTTCCTCTCAAGTATGATGTCTGTTACATCACAAAGAGATCGAACTCTCTCAGAAGAAGTGAGAGAGTTTATGGAGACTCCAAATGTGAAAAGTGTTGATGTATCCATAGAAACTCCAGATTGGGAGAGAGAAAAGGAGATGTTAAAACTTCTTTTAGATGAAAGAGAATCACTAATTTACGAATTATCAGATCAACTAGTAGCGATTGAAGCAGAAAAAAAAGAACTTAAAGATAAAATGGGAGAAATCAATGTTGAAAGAAAATTGTGGGAAAACCAAAAAGAAGTATTTGAGAGATTAGTGACAACCGATCCAAGATTCAATATTATAAGTTTACTTAGAAGGATGGGAGTTATAGCGCCTATACAACTTTCTTTTGTTCTGGGAGTATCATTATCTCAAACTAGGAAATATATACTGGAGCTAGAACAAATGAAAATACTACAAGTAAATGAAGATGAAACTGTTTCTTTACATCCAGCATTTAATGAAGATACCATGAATGTAAAGATAGCGAAAAATGAAGAGTAAAAAGAAGCTAAATTGTTTATTGTTGTGCATAAAGCTTCTCATAGAATAAAACAATATTTTTCAATAAGGTCTTGAAAGCCTCATCAACATTTTCTCCAGTTTTAGCAGAAGTTTCAATATATGGAACAGTAAAACCAGACCAACCAGAAAGAGAGCGAGCATATTCTTCAGCTTGTTCACGCATGATTGGATCTTTAGCTGTAGACCTTAAATCGGATTTATTACCAATGAGAACGATAGGAACAACACGATTACTGTTATTTTTAAGAAGCTCAGCAATCCAAGAAGGAATGTTTTCAAAACTGGATCGACGAGAGATATCAAAAACTAAGAGGCAACCAGAAGTTCCACGGTAATAAACTTCACGAACAGCTGAGAATCTCTGTTGACCTGCAAGATCCCAAATTTGGGCAACAAAATCTTGGTCATCGATACGTAGTCGCTTAACAGCGAAATCAGCTCCAATTGTCATGGAATATCCATCTTTAAATCCCTCTCCCAGATATGTTTTCCTTAGACTTGTCTTCCCTACTGCACCGTCTCCCAGTAGTGTAATTTTAAATATTTTTCTTTGTCCTGCAGCCATAGCCTTTCCCCTATCACTGTCCTTTTTTCTATACAATCCATTGTTCAATTTGCTTTAAATATATTGTGTTAATCCTATCTCGCTTTTATTTATGTCATTAGATAAATAAAGAAAAAAAGGAACATGCATATATTTTACTCTGGTAAAACAAAAATATCAATCCCTGGTAGATCAAATGAGAACCATATGAATCTTATTAGAGATACTACACTTGAACTAAAACAAAACTGTCTATTATTCGAACTCTTTCTTCAAAAAGTATAAAATGAGCTCAAAGTCACCAACTTTAATGAGTAATGTATCAAATAGAAAGAATCAGATAATTCTAAATTTTTTGGAAAATCATTATCCTAAGTTTAAAGGGGGCTTAGCTAACTATGCATCTCCTTATCAGCTACTGGTAGCTACAATCTTAAGTGCTCAAAGCACAGATAAGCAAGTTAATTCAATAACTAAAGATTTATTCTCTTGCTATCCTTCTCCCCGAGATCTCGCATCTGCTACCCTAGATGAAATTGAAAAAGCAATCGCAAAGGTTGGTCTTTACAAGAACAAAGCTAAATTTATCAAGGATATGTCTCAAAAACTGATCGATGAACATAACTCCGTAGTTCCTACTTCCATTAAAG
>JAGLTP010000200.1 GCA_023135215.1 Candidatus Heimdallarchaeota archaeon | reverse complement strand
TTTTCTTCTGGTATTCCTGCGCAGTTCCACCGATTATTATAAGCACAAAGAGGATTGTATGCAAGATTAAAATCAACTACAATTTTATCATTTGGCAATTTCTCAACTTCAACATATCTCCCTCCTTTATATGTTTCATTTCCAGTAGTTTTATCTTTGAAAGGAAGGAAGAGATAATTATGTTGTGAAGGTTTAAGAATTGTTAATCTATTTTTGTGTCCTTCTAAGTCAAATTCAATGTAAGCAAACCGGATATATTTTCTTTCATCTCCTTTAGAGCTTGGAATTGTTATTTCGTTCTGATCATCAAGATTTTTCATTTCAACTGCAATTTTGAATTTCTCGTCAATTGGAAAATAAGACAATCCTTTGAAATCTAGCTTTTGTTCCACAGTAAGTGGTGAATTTGGAGATTTGCGAAAAGATTTGTTATATCTCTCTCTCACTCTCTCAATCTTTTCTTTGTAGGGTGCATCTGCCATAGGAAAAAATAATTTTTGTGTTATATTTAAGGACCTAGATATGAAGAAAAATCAAATCTATTCGTTAGGTCTATACTTCTTATTCAATATTTCAAATATCTCATTAGCTATTTCTTGAGATCCGCCTGAATCATCCCAGACACTAGTTGGAGCAAAAATATACCACAATTTAGAAATCTCTCCCAATTCACCATTTCTTATTCTATTCGCAGTACTTTGAATGAAAATACCTACATCCTCACAAGTATCAAAATAGGAAGATGTGGGTTCCTCACCATATGATAGCATTTCAGTAGCAGCTTTTTCTAGGAGGGATAGAAGGTGTTGAATATTGTTATTCACAATCTTTACTGGAGGTAGGAATTATTTAATTTCTTCTCTAACTTAGACCTTGCCTTAAGGTTAGCTTCTTGATAGGGCATTCTTCTTGGAAGAGCATAAAAATTGTGAAAAATCGTTGTCAGAAAATTCATTTAAAAAATTGCAGATAAATTATCTTAATTCTTCTTGCTTAGGTTTTAACCCATTTTCTTGCATTTTTTCGTAGTTTTTCTTCGATATTCCTCATATTTGGTAAAAAAGGAAGAACATCTTCCTCCAGTCCCTCAAAATCGCTTTTCATCTGTTCTTGAGATATTTCTTCAAAGAGCATTCGATAAATCCAATCCGTTAAATCTTCTAAAACCCTTTTGTAAAATAAGAAGACAACAAAATCTTCATTGATTTTATCTATTTCTCTAATTTCCTTGTAGCTACGAATGAGCTCCTCAAGATTCTTTTCATTTAAGAAAAACCAAATGTCCTGCTCAAAAGGAGCCAAGATAGCTCCATCCCAGTCAACTAAATGGATTGTGCCCTCTATATTAATCAAAGTATTATGTCTAATAGGATCAGTATGGCAAATGACCAATTCTAGTTTATTTTTTTCTTTTATTTTCTCTGCAAGTTCTTCTAGATAAATTAAGGATTGTAAGATATTATCCATCTGTGGTTTAAGCATCTTTTGAAGTTTTTTGTAATTTTTATCTTTTGAAATCACACATTCTTTTGCTTTTTTGAGACTTGCAAGTAAATCCTTTTTGAAG
>JAGLTP010000020.1 GCA_023135215.1 Candidatus Heimdallarchaeota archaeon | reverse complement strand
CATCTCCATAATCGAATGTTGCTTCAGTAATATTTCCTCGAACTAATTCGACCTCATAATAGAAGGTTACAGTTTCATTATTTGTGTAAATTCCATCTTTAGGAGTGAGAGATAGTACAGGAGTGGAATCGTAGATTTCTACTCTGTGAAGGTTACCTGTAGTTTCGTTATAATGTTCTCCTTTGTAAATATTGTATGCTTCAAAGTAGATAACATTTCCAACATTAAAAGGACCAATTGTTGAATTAAATTTCCTGATTGTGCTATTGAATCCATCACTATCAATATCAAAATATGTTGTGTTTAGAGATGCATCTACTAACGTCCATGGAACTATTTTTGTATTGTTATCTGAACTTTCAACAACATAATAACTAATGCCAAATGTTTCGAATTCTGTTGCATTTATTGATGTAATATTTAACCTAATAGGGTCAACTTCTGTATGTCTTTCATTTAATACTGTCTTAGATTCAAAATGGAAACCATTATCTATTCTGTAGATATTTAGCTTATCTTTTATCAATCCTTCATCCCAAGTATCCCACCCATGCGAGTTATTTGCAGTGAAATAGAGTGTTCTCGTTGTAAATGTTATTGTCGTGTTATAGACTTCATAGGCTTCATGAGTTTCATTTACCCAATCCATTTTGATGAATGTTACATCAGCATCGAAAACAGTCAGTGATGCGTTAGAGATTTTATCACGATAAAGTGAAGTTACTAAGGTTATATTTTCATTCTCTCCTCCTTCGAATACTTTGAAACGAATAACAATTGTGTGATTTGTATAATTAGCAGGAGAATAATATACCTTATCTACACCTGTACTAGTCGCATTGATAATTTTATCAAATTGTGGTGGAAGAATTTCATTCACATAAAGATAGTGCCAAGGACCTAGATGAGCAAAGTAATCTACTTCTTCATAGGTTCCATTTGTGATTTCCCCAATCCACCCATATGCTTTGAAGTATGAGTGTTCTGTCAAATTGAATGTACCTGTATAGTACGATCGTACTTCAAAAGAATTAGAGAAGTTTAACTCCAAACCCTGATTTATATCTAGAGTAAAATTGGAACCTTCACCAACTAATATAACGCTATCAACTCCAACATATCGCTTAACAGAATATTCAACAGTAATCAGAGTTCCAGCTGGATAATTCTGACCAGGAAAGCCTTCAAAACCTTCTGCTGTTAAACTTTCAAGCCTTGGTTTAGCTTCATCTTCTGCTATAACGTTATTTGTGTTTGTAACACTGAATACAACACTCACCAGTATTGAAGTCAATAATAGTAGGGTTAGTGATTTCTTTAGTCTCATATTGCGTCACTTAATTTGTGCTTGGTAGTTTTAAAATGTACTATTTTTATGCTTTGCGTCTCATACGTTTTCTTAAATCATAAAAATCATAATTGTTCGTAAGTGAAAGGATCGAAAACAACAAATGCTACAACACATCCATATTGCTTCTCAATCTGGAGAGATGAACTGACTAGTTTATACCCAGATTTCCCCCAATCTTCCTGTACTCGTCCTGCTCTCAGTTCAATCATTTCTTTTACTCCCATCTCTGCTTTTTCTTCAACTTTGCTTCGAGAAGAACTTTGAGCTTCAAATGCTAACACACACTTTTGGGGTTTACCATCTACATCTGTTTCAATCTTAGCTAAGGCTATACTGCATGCTATTTTGTCTCCTTTGTTTCCTATATTCATTGATCTAACTACATGAATGATGGAACTGAAAGGTAATAGCTTTATTTCACCATTAATTGGAACATAGGTGATTCCTTTCTCACGATCAACTTTAGGGTAAATCTCCTCTTTCGGAGGTATTGAAGAAACAGCAACATGGTTCTGGTACCCTATTCCAGCATCCATAAAAGCTGAATCTATAGATTCTAGTTCTGAACCTTCGGATTGACCAGTCCCTGTTGTGAGCCAAAATCTTGTTGGTAACATGAATAACAAACCCTATTCACTTTGAACTACTTAAATAATTATCGAAAAAACATATATATAGAAAATATACGATAATGATTAAAGCAAAATCTCTAGGATGAAAGCGATGAATGATTTGGAAAATTACTTTAAAGAAAATGGGATAGAATTTATACAATTTCAATTTTCAACTATTTTTGGGGAACTAAAATCTGTAGAATTTCCTGTTGACATTTGGAAAGAAATGAGAAATGGTACTGGAGTAGATGGTTCTTCATTAGGTTTTCTTAAAACTGAACAGAGCGATATGAAAATTATTCCAGATTTTGATACTTTAGCCATACTTCCCTGGGAACCAAGAGTAGCGAGATTTATCTGTGACATTTATGGAAATGATGATAAACCTCATCCTACTGATCCTCGAAGTATTTTGAAGAGAGTAATTGAACAAGCAAAGAAACTAGGATATGAATACAAAACAAGACCTGAACTGGAATGGTTTTTCTTAGATTTCGAATTCGATCCAATAGATTATGGTCAGTATATGGACATACTTCCTTTTGATATGATGGGATCTTTAAGAAGAGACATAGCAGCTGATATGAAAAAGATGGGAATACCCGTAAAAACAATTCATCATGAATGTGGAGCTGGACAACAAGAGATTGAATTCTTAGTTTTAGATGCACTCAAACAAGCTGATAATGTTCAAACAGCAAAAATGATTATAAAAGCTGATTCAGCTTTTGAAGAGATTATTGGTACTTTTATGCCTAAACCTTTTCCTGATCAAGCTGGGAATGGATTTCATATTCATCAATATTTAGTCAAAGATGGAAAAGATATTTTCTCTGATGGGGAGAAGGGTATAAGTGAAGAACTCAGATATTTTATTGGAGGAATTTTGGAACATGTGGATGCAATGACAGCAATTCTCAATCCGACGACAAACTCCTATAAGAGACTAGTACCAGGTCATGAAGCACCTGTATTCAAATCATGGGGTGTAGCTAACAGAACTGCATTAATTCGCATTCCTGGTTATGAAAAGAATGCAAGATTAGAATATAGAGCAACTGATGGTGCTGCGAATATTTACTTAGCTTTTGCGCTCCTATTAGCAGCAGGATTAGACGGCATTAAAAGAAAAATTGAGCCTATTTCATCAACAACCAGAAACATAGAAGATTTATCTTCTCAAGAAAGAGAAGAAATGGGAATAACTAAGCTTCCTGAAAATCTAAATGAAGCACTAGATCATTTAGGAGAAAGTGCTTTTGTTAAAGAAGTTCTTAATGATGAGATCCTAGAAATTTTCTTGAGTGTAAAACGTAAAGAATACAAAGAATATCTTGAAGCAAAAAATAAAGGTGAAGAACAGGAATGGGATTGGGAGTATCAAACATATTTGGAAAGAGTATGAATTAGTTTAATTGGCCATGTTTCAAGAATCATATCACAACTTTCTACTGAATAAGAGAAGGTTAATAAATCTTGTTTAACAATATAAAAGTAACATTTTATGGATGATTGAACTGAGTTACGAGCGAGAAGATGTTTATAACATCAATTTTAAAAAACTGGAACTTCCTGAGCCCAAATTATCAAAAACTAAAAGAGCTCTGGTCCTAACGCATTTATTTCTCTATCGTAATTTAAATCTAGCAGATTTCTCTGAGAAACATGAGATCAATTTAGAAGCAATTAAAGAGTACATCCAAGTACTGATACAGTCGCTAACTATCAGAGGTTATTACAGAAAAGATAGATTTGTTATAGCATCAATCTATAAGTTTCCAAATATAAATCCAGGTCGTTTAACCTCTATTCGAAAAGCTATCCTAGGTTTATTAGCATATTCAAAAAAAATAAGCCTAAAAGAGATAACTGGGATAGTTAATATAAAGCTCGATATTCTGTTAGATCATCTGAAGTATTTCATTAGCAGAGGATTGTTAATAGGACAAATTAAAAACAAAGAACTAATTTCAAATTGGATATGGAAACCTCCCGAAAAAGTTACAATTTCTGCAGAAGATACTTTTATTGTGGGAGTTTGTATGATGCTAAGAGATGCTGAATTGGCAAACGTAGCAAAGCACACAGGTTTTTCCAGAGAGCAGGTATTTACAAAATTGTCTTTTCTAATGCTTTATAGAAAACTAGAAGCTCAATTTGAGATTCGATCAAAATTAGTTGGAGCTTCAAGTGTTTTCATTAACGTGAAAAAATATCATATTTCACCTAGAATCCTCCCACTAGCTGCCTTACAAGGAATTGAGAAAGAAATCGCTGGATACACAATACTAAGAAAAACTGTTTCAATTAAAGAATTAGTAAAGTTTGTAGGCAAGGAACCCATAGAAATAATGAAAATTTTAGCTCTTCTTACTGCAAGAGGAACTTTTCAAGTAGTATTTACAGAAAAAAATTATATTAATCCAATTGTTATTCCTGAATTAAAGCCAAAACGGACCATTGAGGAAATGGCTACTCTTTCATTCTTTAATTATGAAGCTTTATTTGGATTGTTATCTACTCAAGACAGAATCCCTCTTAAAAAACTAGGAGCTTTCATGAATAGAACAACTGGTGAGGTTTTAGAAGGTGTTATAACACTTCTTTTGGAAGGATTTATTTCTGGGACAATAAAAGGTACTACTCTTTATGTTGAAAGTATCCGTAGATATAGTAGAACACAAGAAGGAACTCTAGATAGATGGGAAAAGATCCTACTTGGAATGGTTATTGCTAAAAAACAGATTAATGTCAGAGATATAGCTTTAGCACTAGGGGTAGACAAAATCTATGCTAAAGAAAGGTTGTATGGTTTTTATGGTAAAGGTCTGATAAAAGGCACAATTGTGGGAAATCGATTAGAACCAGATGAGATTCCTATCTTTCCTCCTCTCACACAATTAGAAGATCTTCCCATTCATTATCAAGAAATATTCGGATTTATTACTGCGAATAAGAAAGTATCATTAACCAGCATTCAGAAAAACTGGAGCAAATCCCTTAATGCGTCTCGAAATATAGTCTACGAATTAACTGGTTCAGGTTTAGTTAATTTGGAAATGAGAGGTAGTTCTCTAAATGTATTATCTTATCAAAAATTTCTACCTAATAGAGAATTGGAGGAGTTAGGAGATAATTATGTCCGGATAGTTAATGAGATAGAAAAATCAAGAAGGAAAAAAATCAGACTCAATATTATTGCTGCAGATCTCTCTTTAATGGAACAAGATATTTTTAGAATCATTTGTCAATTACTTGCTCATGGATATTACAATGGAATTCTTACTAGCACATACTTTGAGAGGAAAGGACAACTCACCTTACCATCATTAAAGATGCACTGTTTGAACTGTGGGCATATAATCAAGTCAGCATATGACCAATGTAACAACTGTGAAGAAATTCCTTCAAAATGTTCAGTCTGTCAAGGTTTAATTAAAAGAGGGGATAGCATCCTAGAATGTCCAAATTGCTCCAATGTTGCTCATGACGATCATATGGAGCAGTGGATGAAAATAAAGAATGAATGTCCCATGTGTAAAACAAAGATATCAAAAAGAAATCTTAAATCGTATTCAGTATAAATTGAGGTTTTTATGTGGAATTAAATGATATTATAGATGAGTTTAGAGATTTTTTAGATGAGAGAGGATGGTTATCTTTTTCTCCAAATGATGTTTTCATACATCTAATTGAGGAACTAGGTGAGATAGGTAAATATCTCCTTTTTCTATCGGAATATAAAACAGAAAATCAAGGTCATGAAAAACCACCTAGCGCTAACCTTTCGAGAGAATTTGCTCAAGCTTTCTCTCTTTTTATGCAGTTATGCATATTGCTAAATATAGATTTGGAGAAGACCTGGTTGGAAGAAATAAAAATAATGAAAGCAAGATTTCCAATAAACGATAAACACAAATAGAGTAATTATATGAGTGGGTAACAATGGCAAAGGAACAAAAGAAGGAAACTGCTCGAGAAAAGAGAAGGGAAGGGAAGGAGTTCATTAAAGTAAAAGATGTTTCCAAATCTTATTCTCTAGGAGAAGTAGAAGTAAAAGCTCTTGACAACGTTTCTTTGTCAATCAAAAGGGGAGAGATAGTATCTATAGTTGGTCCAAGTGGAAGTGGAAAGACTACGCTTCTAAATATCATTGGTGCATTGGATTATGTGGATTCAGGAGAAATCATAATCGATGGTAAAAAACTTAGTGACCAAAATGATAAAGAACTAAGCTACCTTAGAAGAGAGACCATAGGGTATGTATTTCAAAACTTCAATCTTCTTGAAGAAATAAATGCTGAAAAAAATATTGAAATGCCAATGATTCTTTCTCGCAAGTCAAAGGAGGAGAGAAAGAAACAAGTTGATAAGCTTTTAGCAGCGGTAAACCTATCTGATAGAAGAGATCACAAACCTGAGCAATTGTCAGGGGGGGAACAACAAAGAGTTGCAATTGCTAGAGCATTAGCAAATAATCCACAGATAATTTTGGCTGATGAACCAACAGGGAATTTAGATTCCTCAACTGGCGAGAAAATATTACAACTTCTTTTGAATTTAAGTAAAAAACACAAAAAAACGTTAGTATATGTTACACATGATACAAAACAAGCAACGCTAGCTTCTAGGCAATTAATTATGAATGATGGAACAATAATTAAAGATTTTTCAAGCAGTAAAAAATAGTTACTGATCCCGCTTCTTTTGAAAATTACAACAAAGCATTTAGAAATATTAATATAGCAAACTGGTAGTTAAGAATAATGGAGATGACAATATGACAGCTCGACCTTCATCTTTTATAGGAGGAGCTTTACTCGCAATTGGAATGTTTGGAGTAATAATTACAATTGTACAGCTTACAAATCAATATTGGTGGTTTTTATTCTACATAGCTATTGGAGTAATTGGTGGTTTTGGTTTGGGCTCTGTATCTAGAGTCTATAAAACTGAGGAGAAAAATGCATATCTTGTTCTCACAGGATTTATGCTAGCTGCTCTGATACTTTATACAGTTTACCTAGCAATTTGGCAGAACAGTCATGCAGATTTGAACGTTGGAGTCCTTTCAGGTATCCCTGTAATAATGATAGCAGCAGCTTCAGGTCTTCTAACATTCATTGGTTGCATGCTGATGTCTGTCAAACCAAGATAAATTTCTCTCTTCCTACACCCAAAATCTTTTTTTTACCTTAGTACATATAGTTTGTTAATCGAATAATTTATAGAAAGAGAAAGATGTTTATGACAGAACCAAAATTTTTCCATATCGGACAGTTTTTAACTAAAAGGGCTTTCTTATCTACGTTTTTTGGAGCAGGGTTAATAATTATCACGGAATTCCTTCTTCCTTGGTTAGGAATCCTTCAAATTGAAGTTTTGTGGGATTGGATAACTCCTGTTACAATCATGTTTACGATAGCTATAATTCTTGTTTTTTCTGCTTTAGCAAAGAATGTTGCAGCTTCCATTCTATTAGCCACCGCAGCTATTCTTTCATTTTACAGTCCTGATCCATCTATAGACTATGGATTCGTCTCTGTAATTATCATATATCTCGTAACTGCATTTTTTGCTGGTTTCTTTTCAACAGTAAGAATCACAGGAAAATCAGCTATATTGACTATAGGTATAGTTATGGGACTTCAAGGATTGATTGGTGCAGGAGCAAGTTTCTTCACTACTTGGGAAGGTGCAGTCTCAAATTTCCATGATAATTCAATTGGAATCGCTCATGGAGGTGGGATGGGTACTTTTCCACTTTATGACGTCATAGTAGGCGGTTTTTCCTTAATTTACATGATAGTTTTCATTGTTCTATCTAGAAGAAACGTCACTGTTGAACATTCAAGCAAGAAATTTGAGATAATTGGACAAATACTGATTTTCTTAAGTATTGTTGGAGCACTTGTATTCATTGTCTTCTCTCATGAGACATTTACCAGTACAACTGCAGTTTCAGTATTTGGGGAAACAAATACATACTATCTAAACGGATTATTTGCCAAAATGGTTGATAGTCAATTCATGGCAGTCCAGCTATTGAATGCTTTTTACATCCTTCCAATAGTAGGATTTGTAATAGGAATAGGTATGGCTTTGATTGTTTATCAGAGAGCTAATGGTACCAGTAATTTTATGAGATTTAATCATCAAGGTACTTTTCTAACACTTAATGTTGCACCATTCTTGATTATAT
This sequence comes from Candidatus Heimdallarchaeota archaeon, assembly GCA_023135215.1. The sequence continues at coordinate 8,980 of JAGLTP010000020.1, read as the reverse complement.
GTGGTTATAGCTTTATACTTCAAAATGCAATGGGTTTCGCTTCATATTTCTATATTAGAACATCTACATGGTTTACCATTTTTACTGAATTTACTAACCTACTTCTAATTAACATGTTTGTAGCCTATATAATATTCCTAGTAATAACTTTAATACGAAAAATAGCGACCAAATAAAAGCTATTTTTTCCCTTTATTTTTATGTAACAATTATTTCAGATTCATCCTTTAATGGAGATTCTTCATCTTTGTGTGTTTGAGTCAACCGGTCTCTCATTTTAGGGTTAAGCCCAAAAAGTAACGATCTTCCTTCGTTTCCTTTAACAACAACAACATTCTTATCTTTTAATCGTTTCAAGAAGCTTTTTGTGCCCATGTATTTGCTTCGATATTCTGAAGAAGGTAATTCTCCATAGAGATAAATAGTAATCTCTTTTGCGGTTGCATCTTTGTGAATTAAATACTCACATACTTGTCTTTCTCTATATGGAAAATTATTCAATGCTTGTTGTATGATGAATTTATCATGATCTTCATACAATCCTTGAATGGGTGTTCTAGAAAACATATTAACTACAGAATCTATATCACTATGATTGACTATACTTGATTCTCTCTTTTCAGCGTATGAATAAGCATCTGATAAAATAGAGATAAGTACCCAAGGATTTCCTTTTGATTCTATCCATGATGCTTCTATTGCTCTATCAGTAAAAATCTCAGTTATCTGTAATGAAGACTTGTTTAACGCATAGCGCATCCTTTTATCGATTAGAACTTTAGCTTCTTCTATTGATAATTCAGGGACGTGAATAGTATAAGAAAAATGATCAGTTCCTCCTTGTCTGAGCCCATCAGAAACTGTTTGCATTTCACTCAGGTTACTTGATAAAATACAAGAAAAATGATTTTTTAGAAGTTTTAGTAATTTTGCAGAATCTCTCGAGATTGAGAAGAGCTGATCTCTTTTGAAATTATCTAAGAGTACTACAACTAGAGAGTTACTCTCTTCAACATATTTCTTCAGTTCTACAATTATTTGCTCTTTTGAGTGATAGAATTTGTTAAGAATTTGTTCTGCAATCTGTTGCATATATATTGTTAAAGAATACTCTTTCATGTCTTCAGAATTAAAGAAAAGAACATGAATGTTTTCAAAATCAGTATATTTCCATAATGCGTTTTTGAATCCTTCATCGAGAAGGCTCATAAGATATGATTTTCCTGATTTAATGTCACCCATAATTGAACAAATAGCTTTTCCATTTTTTATTATTTGAACCAATCTTGCGATTTGGTTATTTAGTTTTTCAGAGGACACATATAATTCTGGAACATAATCCATTGTCCAGGGATCTCGTCTAAATTCTTGATTCTGTATATCGTAGCTACCATCTTTTATATATTGTGAAATTTTGAATACTCTGTCTAATAGATTATCCGGCACGATATCCCCACCTTTTTTATGTAATTTTTCTATATATACTTTGTCAAGACGGAAACGCGATTGAAATGTAAAAAGGATTATTAATAGGAATAGGAAGTGTTTGCTGACTCTAATGTATTTTTCATCAGCACCAGCTAGAGTGTGTTTATACGGAGAACATCAGGATTATTTAGGACTAAAAGTAATTCCTGCAGCTATCAACCTAAGACTCAACATTTCATCAACTAAGACAGGTGATAATGAAATAAACATACAAAGTATGGATGTTGGTAATGTGTTCAGCATTCCAATAGGAATTTCCTCGCTTAGTAGCAACCAGAAGAATTTTCAGAATTATCTTGAATCAGGTTTATTGGCTTTGAAAAAGAGAATCAGAAACATAGATTTTCCTCCATTATCAGTTAAGATACATAGCGATATCCCTATTGCACGTGGATTATCCAGTTCTGCAGCTCTTCTAGTTTGTTGGATAAAGCATTTAGATGGGATCCTCAATCTGGAATTAGATAAAAGTGAAATAGCAGAAATAGCTTATGATGCTGAACACAATATTCTAGGAATACCTTGTGGAAGAATGGATCAATATTCCTCGTCTTTTGGTTCGATCATTAGTCTCATCTGCACTGAACCACCATCGTTATCTTTTTTGCCTGAACCTGAATTAAGCCTAATTGTAATTGATAGTAATACGCCTAAATTAACTAGTGAGGTTCATGGAAAAAAAGTAAGTGAGATTAAGAAAGCGGTTCTTGAATTGGAAAAAGCTATAGAGCTGAACTTGAAAGATATATCATTAGATCACGTTAGAAGTATTGAACAAAGATTATCCAAACATGACGTTAAGATACTCAAAGGCGTTGTATCAATAAAAACAGATACTGATATTGCTGAGAAAGAACTTCAAAAATCTAATCCTGATGTACATATATTAGGAAAACTCCTCACATCTCAGCACAAAAGCTTGAGAGATAATATTGGTGTATCTTTACCGATTTTAGATAAAATAGTCACTAAAGGATTAAGTAAGGGAGCATTAGGTGGAAAACTTACTGGAGCAGGATTGGGGGGGAGTGTTGTGCTTCTTTTTGAAGGTAGGAATAATAAAACTAAGTATGAATTGCATAAAGAACTTGGATTACAAGCATGGTCTGTCAATATAGATAAAGGGGTAATTTTCGAAGATAGATAAGCTCTATATTTTTTTCTGTTTTATTATTTGTTAAAATGTATGATTTTTTCAGCAACTCTTATAGCTTCTAATGTTGGCTTAACATCATGTGTTCTAACTATATGTGCACCATTCATTACTGCTACGATTGTAGCACCTATAGAACCAAAAAGTCTTTCTTTAGGAGGAGCATCGTTTAGAATTTTCCCTATTGATGTTTTCCTGCTAATTCCTACATAAATTGGTTTTTCAACTGTGCGGAACTCTTCGAGATTCTTAATCAGTGAGTAGTCATGATGATAATCTCTTGCTTCCCAACTGCCAATTCCTGGATCAACGATGATGTTATCTTCTTTAATTCCATTGTCAATTCCTTTTGCTATGCTGATTCTTAATTCTTCAACAACATCAGGTATTTCGTACACATCTCCTGGCTCATTCTTTGCTGCCATAAGTACAGCACAGCCGCTGTAATCACCAATAATTTTAGCCATTGAACTATCTTTCTTGAGACCGGAAATATCATTTATAATGCGAATACCTTTCTTAAGTGCATATTCAGCAACGATACTTCGAGTTGTGTCTATGGAGATCTCAATATTATCATAACTACTAGTTGTATCCAAAGCAATGACTGATGATTTCTTGATCATATCTAATTCAGTATCAGCATCAACTCTTCCTTCACCACCATATATCTGAACTGGACGTGTTGATTGTGCTCCTATGTCTATGCAATTAACTCCTTCCTCAATCATATGTCGAATCTTTTGAGAAATTTCATCTGATGAAGATGCAATTGATTCCTCAAAGAACGAAGCTGAAGAAAGATTGACTACTCCTACAATCCTTATCTGCTTCCCATCCCCCACTTCTAGTTTCCCTAAATTACCCTTTATCATGTTTATGAACCCCTTTTCTCTTCCAGGCATTTAAGAAGAGGACCAATGAACATACATTGTTCTGCAGTTATCAAAGTATTGAGATCCTCTTCCTTTGATGCATTGATTCTCAACGTAGAATATCCTCTTATTATAACGAAAGGGATCTGTTCATCTGTTTCTCCCATCACAAGCTCTGCTGCTGTAGCTAATTGATCAGCAATTGCTCTGGTTGTTATATGCATTGGCCTACCGAATAGATCCTCTTTACCTCTTACATCCAAAACAGCTTTAAAACCGTATGTTGCTAAAGCTCCACCTACTGTTCCTAGACGTAAAGGCATTGTTCTAGAATCAGCGACTATAATTCCCACATATTTTCCATATTTCTCACGAATGATTTCATGAAGTTCTTTTGCTGATTGCTTACAATCTTTTGGAAGTAAAATAGCATGTCTTTTCCCAACGTTGGATTGATCTGCACCCGCATTTGCCAATAATCCATATTCGTTAAGAGTTGTGATAGCACCAGGAACAGCTCCAATATAATTACCATCTGATTCATTCAGTATAAGCTGAGCAAATTCAGGAGGTATTTTAGCTGCTATTCCAAGTTTTTCTGCTAGTTCTCCATAATCTACTGAATCATATGAAACAATTCTACTCTCAACAACCGATATTACTTTGCTAGCAATTACTAGAATGTCATCATCTTTAAGAGAAATTTTTTGATTTTCCAAAGATTGACTAAGTACAGTTAATAAATCATCGTCTTCATCTATAATTTTAACAGACCTGATTGGGATGATCTCTACATTGGACATTATATTGTATTGAAAGTAAGTATTTGAAAAATTCTTCTACTCTAGTAAAATTCTTCTCTAGTATCAAGTGAAAAAAGCAATCAAGAACCAAGAAATTGCTATCATAACAACAGCAATAATGTTGAGAACTGCGTAAAGATTGAATGTTTCTTCATTATATATCTGAGTAACATTGTCACTAATCATGTTTAGTTTCTTATCAATAGATTCTAAAATCTCCTTACTTTCTCCAACATCCACAAGCTCTTCTCTTGTCTCACTTAATATATCAACAAAACCATGAAGCAGTTTTTTATCAGTTTCGAGAAGTTTTGGGGAGACAATAGTTTCCAGTTTTTGATGAAGCTTCCTAACTTCCTCCTTTGTAAGTTGGGGAATATCCCATTTGATATCAACTTCTACAAGATTAGATAAGTGTTGAGTAAGATCATCGAAATATATACCATAAGGAACTGCTTTGTAATCAAGGTCATCAATTAATCTAAAAAATTGGATCTCCAAATCCTTCTGTTGTGAGGTGTTATAGTATTTAGAAGGGTCTACAACAAGGGCAACAGCATGTGAGAACAAGTTTTGGTATATTCTTTGAGTATTTTTATCAGTTCCTGAGAGAAAACAACCAAACGATGGATGAGTGTGAGCCCACCCAACTATTGTTTCATTTCCATCTCTTTTCTGTAGATTTCCAACAATCTGAACAAGAGCTTCATCGTCTATAGCAACAAATGTGGATGTTTGTTTTTGACTTCCTGTGTCAAAATCTGTTATAATTAACGTTTCTCCATCCTTATCCAAATATCCCAATAGAACACCTGCTGATTCTTTAGTTGGTTCTATTGAATCAACTGACAATATTTTTGCCAAAACATATGGGGAAATCAAGATTTCTTTTCTATATTGAGTCATTCTTCAGTCCATTATCTCATTGATTCTTTTAATTTTTTCCCCTTGTCAAAGAAAATTGTTCACTTCGTTGCTTATTGGGTGTTCTGTTAAGAAATTAATCGCTAATTCTTTCAGTAGAAGGACATCAGGATGGTCAACTGGTATATTCAGTGTGCTAGTTTTATCTATGATATCCATCATAGCCCAAACTGATAGAAAGAAATCAATTGGATAACCCTTTGGATACAGCTGTTCAAGTGGAACGTTATTTATCTCTTTCAGATGAACATTATATCCTTCTATAAATTGCTTAATGTCAGAGATCGTACTTATCAGAGTTCTTGATGTTCGGTATTCGAGTAAAGCTTGTCTACCAAAGAAAGTACCAATATCCTCAAAACGGTCGAATGATCCTTGCATCCAGAATGTTGGGTCTATAATAGCAATATTGACGATTTCTCCTTGAGGAGTTGTTCTTATCATTAAATTGCTTTGATGAAAATCTCCGAATGAATCACTACCACCTTGAGAATTCGACACCATCTCAAGAAGATCTTTGGATTTCTCCATTATTTCTTGCTCGATTTCTTCTCCTCCAAAAATAGTTAAAATCAATCGTCGATATAATTCTTCATAAATGTCAGTGATGACTGATCTTGGCTTTCCTTCATGAATTATGGATAAAACATATCCTGCCCAGAAACTTTTATCAAGAACGCTATCAGCATCCTCATAATTTACTCCAGTTATGCCTTCATATGCTATAAATGTAGGTTGTTTCAGATTCACATAGATGTATCTAGGTACCTGAACAAATGATCGAGTTGAGAACTTTTTTTCAAGAAATGATGAATTTTTTATCTCAGTTACAACATCAGTTGAGCTTTCAATAAATTTTATCGCAAGCTTACTTTTGTGCTTTCCCACTACAGATGTATAAAAAACGTCTACTACATATACATCTCCAAATCTCCCACTAGCTTTGTAATATTCAATATCGTCAATTTTAACTTCTGTAATTTCGCTTCCCTTTTCTTTGCGTGCTTCATCTACTAGATAATAAGAGAATGAACTAACTAGTTGGATTAACAGTGGCTTCACAGAAGAGTTCATCAAATTATAATTATTTGTTAGATTATTAAAGTTTAGTTTATTATTAGCAGAAGTTAAATAAACAATAATAATAGAACTTGTAGATGATTTTTCATTAACAATGATTCATTAATAGTTTTCACTTAGAGTTTAAAAAAATTTAATAACATATGAGTTGTATTGTGAGTAGAGATTCCTTAATTTCAATAGTGTGGTTACCTCATGAATTCAAATGAAAACGATGATATACTCGAATGGGATAAGAAAAATATCACTCGATTTGCTCAATATCTCTATAATCTAGCAAAGGAGAAGGTTCTAGAAGAGAAAGCAAAAGCAGTGGATGAGGTAACAAAAGAAGCACCAATAACTGAAACAATAGATGAAGTTGAAGCAAAGAAAATTGAAAGGAAAATTGGTCTAGAAGAAGCTACAATAGGTTTAGCTAAAGCTGTATCAGGGGAAGAAATAGAGGGAGATTTAATAGTAAAAGATCAAGAGGATTTAAAAGAGATTATTGAAAAAGAACAAATTCCCCTTCCAATAGATGAAGTGGTAACAGTAGAGGAACCTCCTGAATCAAAGCCTGAAATAATTAAAGCAAGTGAGATACTAACAGAAATTGAAAAACCAGAATTTCCTGTAGAAGAGGTAAAGGAAGAACCAGAGATAGAAGAAATAAAACTGGAAGAGCAAATTCAAAACCTTGAACCTGTAGATCTGTCTCAACCAATTGTTACTGAGCCAGTGATAAACGAAGAAGTACTTCTTAAACCTGAACACATTCCTGAAGATGTTCATAAAATGGTTTTTATTGATGAAGCCTCGAGCGTTCCAATTACTGAAGAAGAGATAATTCCGCTTGAAATCGAAAGTCCAATAGCTGATGAGAAAGTTGACTTAATTGCTGAACAAACTTCTCCAACAGAGGTTGTTGCAGATGTTTCCCAAATTGACGAACCGCAAGTTACGGAAGTCGTTTCCCTTGAACCCGAAGTCACTATTGAACCAATAATCGAGACAACAGAACCTAAAGAGATTGAACCAGAATCACTTCCAGAGACTGAGCTTGTTTCTGTTCCAGAACCGGAAGAAATTTCAGAAATGGATGCTGTAGAAGTAAGTACTGACAGTGCTATTGAAATTGAAGAACAAGTTGAGGTGATACCCGATCTTGATGATGAGCAAGTTAAGAGAAGGGAAGAAATCATTCAACAGATGTTAGCTGATTCTAAGCAAAGGGAAAAAGAAGAAGAGTTCAATATAAGAGATATGGGAAAAACAGAAGGGAGAGCTTATTCAGCAGTAGTATTCGGACAAGAATCATCTAGGAATGTAAAGAAATGGAAGCAATGGGAAAGAAATAAAGATAGAAGAGAAAAGAAACTTACTAAGAAAGAAGCAAAGAAAAAACAAAGCAAAAAAAAGTAATTACTAGATATGTTATTAAATAATAAGGAGTTTAAGGGAATTAAATGAGTGACTTTGAATTACCCTGGGATAAGTTTGTTGGCTTTAGTCTTTTTACATTAGATGAAGATATGATTTTTGACAAAGTTATAAATCAAAAAACACCGTTTTCTACTATTTTTCAGGTGATAGACACCAGTGTAAAAATAAGAGAGGAGCTGAAAAAATCACAAACAATCACTCTTATCAATGAGGTATTCAGAGTAGATTATCATCTATTTTACAATATCATATTAAGTTGCATGTTCTTACCTGATGCACCAGAACAAGAATCCGTGAAAATTATCAATAAAATCAAGCAGAAACTAATTGAACAGCTACAAGACTATGGTGCTATTGATAAAATGGAACCTCGTTCCCAAACTGCTCTCATTAAGAAACTTGGTAATTTAATATCAGAGAGAGCTGCCAGTCAGGTTAAATATGATTTTTATCCAACAAAGAAACCACAACAAGTTGAAGCAGAACCCATTGCTATCGTTAGAGAAGAACCAGTTGCACCTGATAAACCAGAAAGACCAGTTACTCAATCTCCAACATCCTCACCTTCGCCATATACTACAAGTCCTACTCCATCAACTAGTCAACCATCAATGACTCCTAGTGCAAGTACTCAACCAGTTGATGGAAAAGAAAAAGTTGAAGGACTTCTAGAATTCATTGGATTTAAAGCAGAAAAACCAGAAGAAGTTAAAGAAAATAAAAAAGTTCAATTGACTCAACAGATGTTAGAAGAAACAAAGAGAGTAGCTATTGAAAGAGTCCTTTCTTCTGTTGTCAAAGGTTTATCTACAAAAACAGGTGTATGTTTTGTTTATACAGGAGAAGATGGGAGACTCGAAACCCTAACCTTTGGGATGACTGATAAACATGCAGAATTTGTTCTAGGGATTCTTTCGAAATATCCAGAAGTTATCAAACAAACATTAGATAGCGATATAGAAGAAAAAACATTAGATGCAGGGGATGGGGTAGTTATTCTTGAAGAGGCTGAAAGCGGGATGTTAGTAAGTATAACTAAAAATAGAGATGAAATCCCGGTCATAGCTAAGAGATTCAAAGTAGTCAAAATTATGATGGATGAATTTTTGAAATCATCTTTCTAATCTGACAGATCTTAATTTCTCAACTGAAAAATCAGAATTTCAAAGGTATCTGTATAGAATAATAGTGGTGATAACAATATCAGATAGTGTGATAAAGAGGAATATTCT